>JARBUQ010000105.1 GCA_029239545.1 Paenibacillus sp. | reverse complement strand
AAGGATCCTGGATTGGCAATGAAGTTCCAGGTGAATGAGCTAGGAACGAACACGACGTATTATTTTGCTGTCAAAACGCTTGATGATGCCGGGAACTATTCCGCCTTATCTAATGTGGTAAGCGTAACTACGTTTACGCCTACTCCAGACAGCGTGACGGTAACATCCTTAACCCAACTGCAGCAGGCCATCGATAATGCCCCTGTAGGGGGAAGGATTATTACCCTCGCTGCAGGCACGTACAATCAGACTACCTCCATCCAGATTAACAGCAAGAACAATATCACGATTCAAGGTGCTACGACGAATTATGCTAACACAGTCGTTGCAGGTCCTGGGATCAACAGCTCATCGCTCGATATCAATTTCAAGGTGAATGACTCGGATTACGTGACATTCAAGCATCTAACGATTCAGGATTCGTACTATCATTCGATTCAAATCAACAGCGGCTCCGATTATTTCCATGCTGATCATTTGAAAACGTGGGACAACGGTGAAGGTGGCTTCAAGGCTACATCCAGCGGCAATCTGGAGCTTCCTTACACGGATTACGGTTTGATCGAGAATTCATTGATCGGTTATACCACAAGCGGTCAGCGTAGCAGCGTGGAGGGGGTAGATTTGATTGCCTCCAAAGGCTGGATCGTTCGCGGCAACACCTTCCAAAACACGAAGCGGGCCGATAATAGCCCGGGTTATGGCTTCTTCGCCAAAGGGAACTCACTTGATACAATCGTCGAGAACAATGTGTTCAAGAATAGTGCGATTGCCATGTCGTTTGGAGGAGGCGGTACAGCAACCCAATATTTCCGTAACGGCGATACGACCTATGAGCACAGAGGCGGTATAATGCGCAATAACGTTGTTTACGGAACATTAGATGCTGCCGTCTACATGAACAAGGCGACTGGCTTCAAGGTGTACAACAACACGTTGCTGGGTATTGCGCCAGGGGTTAGCGTAGGCGCAATTGAGTCCCGTTATGTGGAGAGCAGTGGAGATGTACGCAACAACTTGATGGATAAGGAAGTTAAGCTTCGTAACGGTGGAACGGCCACACAAAGCAATAACATCAGCACGGCTAGCGCGAGCTGGTTGATTGACGCGGCCAATGGCAATTATCGTTTGAACCCGGTAACGGCTTCGGCAGCCATCGATACGGGCTATTCTTTACCTATTGATGTCCCGACCGATATGGACGGACAGCTGCGCCCTTCGGGCACAGCGTATGACATCGGTGCAGACGAGAAGAGCACGGTCCCGGCGGCACCGACTAGCGTAACGGCAAGTGTGTACAACGGAACGATCCAACTGAGCTGGAATGCGTCCTCAGGCGCAACGGGCTACAATGTGAAGAGGGCGACGGTTAGTGGAGGCTCGTATACGACCATTGCGTCCAACAGCCCGTCGACTCTTTACACAGATAGCACGGTAACCGCCGGATCGACTTATTACTATATCATTGTTGCTGTAAATGGTGATGGTTCCAGCCCTGACTCAACCGAAGTATCCATCACCGCGCCTGCGTCGGCACCGGCCGGCCTCTCAGCAACAGGCAGCAGTGGTTCAGTAGCTGTAAGCTGGACGGCTTCTACTGGAGCAACGAGCTACAGTGTGAAGCGAAGCACGGCAAATGGGGGCCCCTATTCGACCATAGCGTCGAGTGTAACCGCAGTTACCTATACGGATACCCCATTGACGAACGGGATCACGTACTATTATGTAGTGAGCGCGGTAACCGGAAGCAGCGAAAGCGCTGACTCCTCGCAAGTATCAGCAACTCCGTCGAGCGGAGCAGCCTTGATCAGGACGGGTTGGACAGCGACTGCTTCTTCGACTACGTATCCGCCTTCCAGAGCTTTGGACGGAGACTCAACGTCCCGTTGGACGACCAGCGGCGCTCAGAGCCCGGGTAAATATATCCAAGTTAATATGGGAGCATCAAAAACATTTAACAAGATTAAATTAGATTCCGGCAGCGACTATCCTAGCAGTTACGAGGTATACGTTTCCTCAGACGGAACGAGCTGGGGAAGCGCCGTTGCAACCGGGACAGGGAGTGGCACCTCTCAGACTATAACCTTTTCAACGCAAACTGCACAATACATCAAGGTGTTGCAAACGGGGACTAGGTCGGCATGGTGGAGCGTGTATGAATTTAACGTATATGAACCGTGACAGATCTAATGTGAAGCACCAACGTTTGTTCCGTTTTTCTCAGCGTTAACATTGTTCGTTATCTGCCCTTTTTTATAAACAAACGCCAGCATCAGCTTTTTGGGCTGCGCTGGCGTTTGTTGTTTTCTTCATGTTCAAAATAAAACCGTCCGGCATGCACCGGACGGTTGATGATTTAACGGCTGTAGAACTCAACGATTTGTTTCTCGTCAATGTCTTGAGGCATTTCGGAACGATCTGGAAGACGAACGAACTTGCCTTCCATAGCAGCTTCGTTAAATTCTACATAAGCTGGCAGGAAGTTGCGGTTAGCCAAAGATTCTTTAACGGTGGACAAGTTACGGCTTCTCTCACGGAGTCCGATAACATCGCCAGTGCTAACCAGGTAGGAAGGGATATCAACCTTCTTGCCATTCACAGTAACGTGACCGTGAGCAACAAGCTGGCGAGCGCCTGAACGGGAGTTGGATAGACCGAAACGGTATACCAGGTTGTCCAAACGGCTTTCCAGCAAGGTCATAAAGTTCTCACCCGCGATACCTTGTTGCTTGGAAGCTTTGTCGAACAGGTTGCGGAACTGCTTCTCGCCCAAGCCATACATATGACGAAGCTTTTGCTTCTCTTGCAATTGAACACCGTATCCGCTTAATTTCTTACGTTGTCCAGGACCGTGTTGTCCAGGAGGGAAAGCGCGTTTCAATTCTTTGCCGGAACCGCTCAAGGAAATGCCAAGACGACGGCTTAATTTAAATTTAGGACCTGTATAGCGTGACATGTATTCGTAACTCCTTTAATTAATTTAGTTTTTAGTTGGTTGGGAAGTGAAGAGCAATGACTTAATTCCGGGGTGCCCGACTTTGTTTACAGAATCTCTAAAGGATTCATCTGCCAGGAATGTTCAGCCGCAGTCCTGTCAGCAACAAAATCAGTGAGGGTGACACCCAATTATTCTCGGAATAAACTGTTTCCACTCGACTATTAATATTATAAGATAAGAGGCGTTCGTGTCAAGTGATCCAGATTGGATTGTTACTCGAAGTGTTAAATGACACGGTGAAATGGCGTTTCTTGGAGCATTTTGACGAATTATTTATGCTGCATTGACTGGATAGAACGTGTACTATTATAGTATTGAAGTTTACTAGAAGGAGTTTGTCATGGGAGAAGAACGCATGCCGACCGAAACGACGCCAAACTTGCCATACTTCGCAAGCGGAATGTTTGCTGCAGCAGCTGATCGCGAATTCCGGGAAACGAATTCCGGCACAACCCAATTGACAGAAGCTTTTCACACTATAATGGATGAACTTCTCGCTGAGTCTCTTACCATTGATATTGAGATCACCTTGTTAGGTCCGGAGGGAGAACAGTGGGCTAACCGAAGGCTCCTGGGAACAGCAGGGGAGATCACTGACAGATCAATTTTGGACGATGAGCTGTTAACTACTCAATTGTTGAACATAAATCTAGAGCCCGGCCATGCGACAGTAACACTTGTAATGCAGACCACGGCGCCTCACAGCTACTCCTCTATAATTCTACGCAGCATAGCTTCTGCCTTAAGCTCCCGAATTCGAGCTGATCGCATAGGGGAGGACAATGTATGGTTAACGGCCACCTTAAACAGAGCGAGCGCAGCTTCGGAGCGACAAAGCACCTTGTTCCACCTCTCCAAGCAACTCCACGAATTGAATGATGTGAATGCTATATTGACGGAATGGATCATTTGTTTGGAAATGCTTTATCCCCGTCTGCAGAAGCAGTTGTATGTATCTCAAGACCACTTATGTCCCGACATTCCGGTGAAACCGCTTTCGTTATATGAGAGTGATCATCTTTGCACACGTGCTTTCATGGAAGGCTGCATTGTCATAGCAGATGAAGGTACGGGATTACAGGCTCAGAGCAGAGCTGCTGCAGTGCCGCTCAAAGGGAAGCAAGGGGTCTACGGGGTGCTTCATCTTATTCCTCAGCAGCAGCGTGCTATTAGTACCAGTGATCTGGATTTCATCGGCCTTATTACGGAAACAGCGGGGACTGCATTCGAGAACGCTCAATTGTTTGGACAGACGGTGCGACTCGTTCAAGAGCTTCAACTAATAAATGAAATTACCCATCGCCTGAATCAAAGCCTGAAACTACAGGATATTTTCCAATACGCCGCCGATGAGTTGACGCGGATCTTTCAGGCTGAATTTGCCTGCATCGTAGATCTGGATCACGATACTAATGAACTTGTGGTTCAGGCGAGCACCCCTGACCATTTCCTGAACGAACGGTTATCCATTGATTACGGCTTTGCGGGCCTTGTGATTAAAAATATGGAGCCTGTGCTGTTGCCGGATTACAGAGCGAATTGCCCGGTTGATTCGGTCTGGATGGATGCTACGGAAGCTCGTTCACTTCTCGCCTGCCCCATTCTTGATCACGGAGAAGCAATAGGAGCCATCCTGATTGCACACAGAAGCCCCAATTATTTCTCTTATAATAATTATAAGCTGATGCAGGTGCTCTCTGGGCATATCGGCTTGGCATTGACGAATGCCAGTCTGCATGCAGAGGTGCGAAGGATGGTAGCAACCGATCACTTGACCGGATTATTTACACGGCATTATTTGGACGAGCATATTGCCGGCTTTCAAAAGAAGGATGCCTGTGGGTCGCTGGTGCTTCTTGATATCGACAATTTCAAGAAAGTGAATGATTTGTATGGCCATCAGATCGGAGATGATGTGATCATTCAAGTCAGCCGAATTATTAAATCCTGTATCCGTGATGGCGATATTGCAGCCCGTTGGGGGGGAGAGGAACTCGCAGTATACTTCCCCAAAGTAAATCGTGATCAAGCTATCCATGTAGCAGACCGGATTTGTAGAAAAGTGAGCGAAGAGACATCCCCCCAAGTAACCGTCTCCTGTGGTGTCTCGGATTGGGCTTTCAATGAAGCCAAGCTGAGTGTGGAGACCTTGTTCTATAGGGCTGACATGGCTTTATACAAAGCAAAAAACTCCGGTAAGAATCAGATTATGCTAGGATAGGCTGAATCCCCTTAGGAAACGCTAACGCTAAGCGATTTTAACGAGGGGGAATTTACCATGCAAGCGTTCAAACTAAAGAGACAACCAAGTCTGAGGCTGTGGTTGTCTTTGTGCATCGGTTCTACGCTGGTACTATGTTCGGGCTGTGGTTTGCAAAGCACAGATCCCGACAAACTGTTCGATCATGCTGTAGCTGCTCTATCGGGAAAAGACAACTTCACCTTTGCCGGAAGCACTCAATACGCTTTGAACGGAATGCCGCCTCAGCAAGGGCTGGATTTCAAAGGAACGATCACAGGCCATAACCAGCTAATGATGCAGGTTGTTACAGGAGGAGAGCGGGAAGCAGTGCCCCTGAATGCGAAGAACTCTCCTGGGGTCAATCGTAGGAGCGAACAAGGGAATGCAGCTGATGTGACCGTGCAGCTCAATCGTTCGGAGGATGAGTGGATCGTAACTGAAAACCCCGCTCCAGGGCAGAGTACGGAGCAGTTGGTTCGTTGGAATCCAGTGGCTCATCTGGAGCGATTGAACAGGATGCACAAACAGATTACTGCGACCAGAAATGCGGAAACACCAGGAATGACTCTGCTTTCAGTTGTTCCTGAACCGAGCGAAATATCCGAGGTGCTGCGCACCGAGCTTGATGAACAGGTCAAGCTGCTGGAGCCAGCACGCAAATTACAAGAGCTGCAGCAAACTTGGAAGCTGTCAGATCAACAAACGGCCGCCATGCGTGGGGAGGTAGAGACTAGCCTTGCTGCGGCCCGAGCAAGAATTGAAGAAATGCGCAGCAGCCTTAGTGCGGACGCGACTTATACAATTGGTGTAGACAGGCAATCGAATCTTCCTAAGACGATGCAGGTTCAAACCGTTATCCATTATAACGTGGACGGCACGAGCAAGGAAGAAACAACCGAGGTCTCCTATACGTTCGGAGAATAGACGAAAATGGTCCAGCCTGATTCGTATTAACCGGGAATGGAGTTTACAGCTGTCAAATCCATGTTAAAATAAGTAGGATCCATTCCCCAAATAAGGAGATGTATGTGATGAGAGACCCGCGTCTGCAAACCTTGGCTCATAATTTAGTGAACTATTCCGTTAAAGTACAGCCAGGCGAGAAAATATTAATTGAGATGATCGGTTCGGAGCGCGAGCTGACCAAATGCTTAATTGAAGAGGTTCACGCTGTAGGCGGTTATCCTTTCGTGGAGTTAAGCGACAAGTCTATCCTTCGTTCGATGCTTACCTCCATTACTCCAGAGCAGCTGGAGCTATGGAAAGAGCTTGATCTGAACAGAATGTCGCAGATGGACGGTTACATAGCAGTCCGTTCCGGTGACAATGTGAATGAAATGTCCGATGTGCCGGGAGCCAAAAATGAGCTTTATCAAAGAATTTATTATAAACCTGTACATTTGGAGCAGCGAGTAAAAAAAACCAAATGGGTTGTGCTGCGTTATCCGAGTCCATCGATGGCTCAGCTCGCGAATATGAGTACGGAAGCCTTTGAAGATTTTTATTTCAACGTATGTAACCTTGACTATGCGAAGATGGATTTGGCTATGAATCCTTTAGCTGATTTAATGGCTCGCACGGATCGGGTTCGGATTGTCAGTCCTGGCACGGATTTGACCTTTTCCATAGCAGGCCTTCCGGGCCGCAAATGTGCAGGCGAGAGGAATATTCCGGATGGTGAAGTATTTACAGCGCCAGTCCGCGATTCCGTGAACGGTGTGCTTTCCTATAATACACCGAGTGTGCACGCTGGTTTCACCTTTGAGAATATTAAATTCCGTTTTGAGAACGGTAAAATAGTTGAAGCTACATGCAACGATTCAGAGAGATTGAACGAAGTGCTGGATACGGACGAAGGAGCAAGGTATATTGGGGAATTCAGTCTCGGATTTAACCCTCATATTCTGAAGCCGATGAAAGATACTCTCTTTGATGAGAAGATCGCAGGCAGTCTGCACTTCACACCAGGTCAAGCCTATGAGGACTGCGACAACGGCAATCGATCGGCTATCCATTGGGATATTGTTCTGATTCAGCGTCCGGAATACGGGGGCGGAGAAGTGTATTTTGATGATGTGCTTATACGCAAGGACGGCTTATTTGTAATCCCGGAGCTTGAAGGGCTCAATCCGGAACATTTGAAATAAAAAAACAAATTCTATGATTGCATGGAACGTGCTTCCAAGTTATCATAGAAGAAACTACAATACGAGGTGGGAAGTTATCCACTTCCATGGAGGGATCAGCCATGTCTACAGCGAACAACAGTGCGATCGTCGAAATTTCCCAAACGGCTAACAAATTTCGTTCTTCCATCGTGCTCCAGCTTGAGAACAAATTCATTGATGTAAAGAGTATTCTTGGCCTGTTCACCACTTTGCTGGATACAGGAACGTACCAGCTGCATGTCCATGGACCGGATGCTGATGATGCCAAGAAAGCCATTCTGGATGTTTTTGCGAAGCACAATCTGGCAATTGAAGTTGCTTCCGAATAAGAGCTAATCCTCCTTGTCCGGATCAAGGCAATCAGGAAGGCATTTCTCTGATTTCAGAGAGTGTCTTTCTTTGTGTTATGCCTCTGCTTTCGATCATTTAGCCGTATGGAAGCATTTACAATCGAATTACACATGGATTACCCGCCAGAGTAGAGTCATCTTCTCTTGTGTAATACGGCATTTTCGACTATCATAAGCATATAAGGTTAGGATAAGCTTCCGGTAAAGGGGGAGATTTGATGTCGTCATCGGAAATGTTGTTAAGTTTGAATCAGAAAGCAATTAACCTGCTCCAAGAAGATGCGGATCAAATTGAGAAGCTGATTCAGATCCAGATGGAATCTTTAACGAATCGTAGATGTCCTCTCTATGAAGAGGTGCTGGATACACAAATGTATGGGCTGTCACGCGAGATCGACTTCGCGGTTAGAGCAGGTCTTTTGGTAGAAGCAACCGGAAGAAATATTCTTAGTGAGCTGGAGCGTAAGCTGGCTCATCTCTACGAAGCGTTGGCCCTATCCAAAAAAGAGTAGCCTCTATAGAGGCTACTCTTTTTTGATCTTGTGACATTTATACTCTAAACAAGGAAGAAGGCAATACCCAGAATAATGTACACGACCAGCAGCAGTGCTCCTTCAAACCAGTTGGTTGAGCCATCCTTGGAGATGGATTTGGCAATAAACGCAGAAACGCCTATTCCAGCCAGCTCATAGGTGGTGAATACAATATTCATAGTGTTCCCCATGAAATAGCTCACAATGACCAACACGGGGGCTACGAACAGGGCAATTTGGAGGCTGCTGCCTACAGCAATTTCTACAGCAGCACCTATCTTGTTCTTGAGAGCCAGGAAGACTGCTGCGCTATGCTCGGCAGCATTCCCCACAATGGCGATCAGGAACGCCCCTACGAAGAGCTCAGACAACCCGAAGCGGTGTGTGAATTCGTCCAAAGTCCCAACCAGCCACTCGCTTGTGAAGCCTACCATGACGGTCGCAATTATGAGGTACAGGATGGATTTGTTTCTGGACCAGGCAATATCATGATGATCCGGCTGCTCGGCTGGATTAGACAGCTCGTTCTTATGGGTCACCATGGAGAAGATCAGCCAAAGAATATAAGCGACGATGAGTATGCAGGCCACAATAATGCTGAAAGTATCGGTCTCTTTGGTCGTTAAGCTCCTGGCAAATATGGCAGGGATGAATAGAGCAATTACTGCCAGCAGCATAAGGGAAGCGTTATGCCCGGCCATCATGACGTTGAAATGCTGAGTTCTAAATTTCAAGCCGCCGACTAAGACGCTAAGACCCAGAACCAGCAGCAGGTTCCCCATGATGGAGCCGGTAATACTGGCTTTCACCATATCGAACAACCCATCCCTTACAAGGAAGATGGCAATGATCAGCTCGGCTGCGTTGCCGAAGGTGGCATTGAGAAACCCGCCAATTCGCTCACCCGCATAATGAGCAACACCTTCCGTTGCTTTCCCCAGAAATCCAGCTGCGAATATAATCGCAATACAGCATGCTGCCAGCTGCAGCATGGCGGACATTCCTGTGTAGTGAGCAATACCGCTGAAGCCAAAGCTGGCAAAAAGAATAGTGAAGAACAATTTTTGTTTCATCTGGGACGCGCTCCTTATATGTAAAATGTTACCTTATTGAGACTGAGTTTACTCTAATATACTGGAAATAAACTGAATTGAAAAGAAGTGTTTGCACATCCCGCCTTCTCCTCGGGATGTTGCTTTCCTTGTCCAGACAAATTACAATGAAGTTATATTGTGGAAGGAGTGAGCAGGATGTCCGCAGAAATAGGTTCCGGAATAATTCGCATTTCCGATGATGTTGTCGCTACAATAGCCGGACTTGCCGCATTGGAAACTCCAGGTATTGCCGCCATGTCGGGCGGGATTTCAGAAGGACTCGCCAAGAGATTAAGTGGAAAGAACGTCCAGAAAGGCGTTTCCGTAGAGGTAGGTCAAGTGGAAGCAGCCATTGATCTGCGTGTTATCCTTCATTATGGCTCCAAAATACAGGATGTATGCCGAAATTTACAGGAAAATGTTAAAGAAACAGTTGAGAATATGACTGGATTGAATGTTGTCGAAGTAAATGTGAAGGTTGAAGGTGTGGCCTTCAGAGAAGAAGAAGCAGAAGAAGGCATGCAGAGAATTAAATAATGTTGTTGAAATCAAAGAGCAGGAGCTTAAGGTTGAAGTTCAACCTTAAGCTCCTGCTCTTTGATTTCACTTACTCCGTCAATG
>JARBUQ010000104.1 GCA_029239545.1 Paenibacillus sp. | reverse complement strand
CTTTGAGGGACGTTTGATCGAATGGGCTGGAGGTGGCAAGACCTGCGTTGTTCACCAGAATATCCAGACCGCCATAAGCAATGGCCGTAGAGGAATAGGCATCCACCACTTCGTCTTCCTTCGTTACATCCATCTTGACAGCAATGGCCCGGTTCTCTCCGTACTTGGCATTAATATCTGCTGCAACCTTCTGAGCGCCCTCCAGATTAAGATCCGCCAAAACAACATGCGCGCCCTCCGATACTAGACGTCTTGCTGTTTCGCTGCCGATTCCACCTGCGCCGCCAGTAATAAAAGCAACCTTACGGGAAAATTCAGCCTCAGCCGGAGCAAGGGATAGCTTGTACAGCTCTAACGGCCAATATTCCACGTTATAAGACTCGTTTTCACTCAGTGAAACGAAGCTGCCGAGCGCTGTAGCGCCCCTCATAACGGCAATCGCTCTGTGATAAAGTGCCCCGCTAACCTTGGACATGGCCCAGCTTTTGCCCGTATTGATCATGCCTACGCCCGGAATCAGAATGACCCGCGGTGCTGCTTCGAACATTACATCGCCTTCAAGGCTGTTTCTCTCGAAGTAGGCTTTGTATTGTTCTTTATAGGACGCGATGCCTTCTTTTAACTTGGCCTTCAATTCTTCTACATCTTCTGTTGCATGTGACCAGTCAATGTACAAAGGCACCACCTTCGTATGCACAAGGTGATCCGGGCAGGCTGCACCTACTTGAGACAGCTCAGCCGCTGCACTTCCGCCAACGAATTGCAGAACATCGGCTTCATCATCGAATGTCAGAATCATCTTCTTGGCATCGCTTACTGCGCCGCGAATCGTCGGCATCACTTGGGCTGCTACATTTTTGCGGACATCCGCTTCCAATGCTGCATGCTTCACGCCGCCAAAGAGCTTCGATTGCTCCACTCTCGCCTCTATAAATGCTTCAGCCTCGCTGATGATGGCGATAGTCTTAGCATAACAAGCTTCAGCCGTATCTCCCCATGTAACTAGACCGTGCTTTTCCATCAGTACCAATTCAGCCTTAGGATTAGCCAACACGCCTTCAGCAATCATCTTGGACAAAGTAAATCCAGGCCGCACATATGGAACCCACACGAAACGATCTCCGAATATTTCCTCAGCTATCTGCTTCCCGTTATCTGCACAGCATAGACTAATAATCGCATCCGGATGAGTATGATCAACATGGTTGAACGGTAAAAAAGCGTGCAGCAAAGTTTCAATCGAAGCACGCGGATGTTTGGCATCAATCATGCAATTCGCCAAGTAAGCGACCATTTCCTCATCAGGCATTTCAGAACGCTCGAACAATGGACGAATGTCATCCATGCGAAGACCTGTGAAATTGCCCGCCTTCATCGTCGCCAAATCGGAGCCGCTGCCCTTCACATACATAACTTCGACGTCACGGCCGCGAAAATCCTTAACCATTGTTTTGCTGGACGTATTTCCACCGCCCCAGTTGCACACACTTCTATCCGTCCCAATAATGTTCGAACGGTATACAAGCTCGTCAAGCGTACTGTTCAGCTCTGCTGCTTTCGATGAATCCCACAAACTTTGCGCCATAATTGAACCTCCGAATAGTATGTTTGTTTTCGTTTGTTTTCATAATATCATGTTTGTTTGTTTTTGAATACTGGAATATCAAACGAAAACAATCTGTTTTTCTATCCGATTTCTGATTGGTTAGATATACCTTATACTTCTGTTAGGCACCTACCCGGTTCTCTTAAACTATGATCCAAAATGACGAATCGGCACTCGGCTCCAATCCTCATCCAACCCCAGTCCGCGCAGATCAGCTATGCGTTTGTCCAACTCTGCCTCGTATAATCTCCATATTACTCTCAAGCCCTGCAGACTGCCTGCTGCATCCGTTTGCGGGTTCTGTCCATGCAGGATACAGTCGAGGAAATGATTCGTTTCATGGTAAAGGAATTTACCCTTGTCCTCTGCTTCCATCAACAGAACGCATGGAGACCCAGGGATGCCTGAAAGCTCTTCACGGTGATCAATATGGGCATAAAGCTTGCGATTGGTGAGATCCAGCTCCAGCATCCCTCCTGTGCAATGGGCATGAATGGAATACCGAAGACGGGAGCCTCTTGCCCCCCATGTGCCAAAATGCATCCCGATAGCGCCGCTCTCGAATTGGATGGTGACATTGCTCGTGCCTTCCCGTTCCATCCACGGAGTTCCGAGGTTGGTGCCGAGATGGGTCCCTTTTACAGGCTTCCCCATATACCAGAGCAATAAATCAATATAATGACAGCCATGGCTAAAAAGCTGGCCACCACCCAGCCGTGCCGCCGAACGGGCCCAGTGAAGCTCGCTGTACTCCGTGTACTGCTCTGTAAAAATCGAGAGCTGGAACAGCTCCCCATATGTCTTTTGCTCAAGAAGCTGCTTCAGGAACAGAATCATTGGATTGTAACGTACGGAATAAGCCGTCATGAGAACTTTATCCCTTCGCTCGGCAGCGTACAGCAGATCCATGCATTCCTGCTCCGTATTCGCAATAGGCTTCTCTATCAGCACATGCTTGCCAGCCTCAAGGAAGGTCATACCCGCCTCGTAATGAAGATCATGAGGAAGTGCAATCAGCACTGCATCCACATGCTCGATCATGTCCCGATAGCTCTGAAACACATGTCTGGCCCCGTATAATTGCGCCACCCTTGCAGCCCGCTCCCGATTAAGATCACAGGTTGCTGTAACCGTCATTCTATCTTTAAGTGCATAATATCCAGCGGCATGCGCTGCAGCCATATTGCCGCAGCCTACGATTCCCATTCTGATTGCAGTCATTTGCATCCTCCCTGCTTTAAGATCTATGATACTATAAGATTAAAAAAATAAATCGCAAAAGTATTTGCTTAAACAATCAGCAAGCTAGTAAAAGAACAGGGGGATATGCTGTGGATTATGTACGTTTTGAACTGCGTGACGAGTTGATCGTGCGCAAATTGTTTACATTTTCGTATAAGGAATTGCCCAGCATGTATTCGCATCAGGGAGAAAAGCATGATTTCTGGGAGTTCGCCTTTGTTGATAAAGGTGAAGTGCTGATAACGAATGAATCCGGCGAGCACGTTCTGAAGCAGGGCGACCTCGTCTTCTATAGACCTAATGAGTACCACAGCCTTCGTACGAATCAGGTGACGGCACCGAATTTGTTCATAACAACCTTTGATTGTTATGCCCCAACTATGGCAAGTTTAGGAGGCCGGATATTCTCGCTCGACGAGGAGGAACGGCGTCTGATCGCTTTGCTCCTTGAGGAAGGCAGGACGGTATTCGATCCCCCTATTCATACACCGCGCGTGCAAAAGCTGACTCGTGCCACAAATGTGCCATTCGGGAGCGAGCAGTTAATAAGGGTATATCTGGAAACCCTGCTTATCCTGCTTACTCGCAAGACGGTTATACAGGAAAAACCTGCAAGCAAGCCGGCCTCTTTACTCCAGAACAACAAAGAGACCGAGCTCGCTGAGCGAGTTACGGCCTATTTGCAGGAGCATTTGTCAGAAGACTTTACCGTGGATCAAATATGCGCTGCCTTCTCCGTCGGTAAATCCCAATTGAAAAAAGCGTTCAAATCGGCACACGGCACCGGGGTTATGGAAGCGTTCAACGACCTCAAAATTGAAGAAGCCAAAACAATGATTCGGGAAACCTCTTGTAACTTCACTGAGATCGGCGAGAGGCTGGGATACAACAGTATTCATTATTTCTCGAGAAACTTCAAGAAGGCAACGGGCATGACACCCTCTGAATACGCCCGAAGCGTCAAAGCTCTTGCCCGGACGCCGGACGGAAGGAAATCACGCCATGCTGATGAATTTGGTTTTGAGAACGACCTTTGTTAACACCCGATTTCGCATCGCGCACAGCTCTCAGGGCGTGGTGCAAAATAACACGGACTCGCTTGCTTGCATTTGCTCAGCGGCATGCCAAGCGAGTTCTATGTCTGCTAATGCTATGGCTAGGTTCTCCTCGCTTTCAATGCTTTCATAACCGGATTCAGACCTCGTCCAAAATAATCATGAAGCCGTAAATACTCGGTGTAAAGCTCCTTATAGATCCCCACATTGTCAGGATTCGGATCATAGATCGTCACAGGGGGCTGCACCATTCTTTGCACAGCCTCATCACAGGTCGCGTATCCGCCAGCCGAAGCTCCTGCTGCCACCGCTCCCATTATCGCCGAGCCCAGAGCCGGAGTCTGAGTCGAAACCGCTATGTGAATCCTTCGTCCCGTTACATCTGCATAAATTTGCATCAAGAGCTTGTTTTTATGCGGCAGTCCGCCGCAGGCATAGAGCGTGTGAACCTCTTGTCCGCCAGCCTCATAAGCATCTATGATCGTTTTGGTCGAGAAAGCAGTGGCCTCCAAAAGCGCACGATAAACTTCTTCGGGCTTCGTCGAAAGCGTCAGACCCACGATCATACCTGTCAATGTCGAATCGATAAGCACGGAGCGATTGCCATTCCACCAGTCCAGCGCCAGTAAGCCTGTCTCTCCAGGTCGATAGGTAGCGGCATGCTTCTCCAGCCATTCATGCACTCCCAAGCCTTGTCTCGCAGCTTCCTCATGAACATAAGGGGGAACCTGGCGATCCACGAACCAACCGAACAAATCCCCAACAGCCGCTTGACCTGCTTCATAACCGAATACTCCAGGTATAATTCCGTCCTCTACTACGCCGCAAATTCCTTCTACCGGTTGCTCGGAATGACCCAGCAGCAAATGACATGTAGAGGTCCCCATCACCATAACGAGGTTGCCCGGATCCACTACGCCGCAGCCAGGTACTGCCGCATGCGCATCAATAAGAGCAACAGCTACCGCTATGCCTGCCGGCAAGCCCAGCGAATCGGCCATTTCGGCCGTTAAGAGTCCAGCTCCAGCTCCGAGCGGCCTTATCTCACCGCTCAGCTTCGTTGCGGTCAAAGACTCCAGTCGAGGATCCAGCTGCCGGAAAAACTCGCTCGACGGATATCCGTCCTTCTTGTGCCACAAGGACTTGAACCCGCTCAGGCTGCTGCTGCGCACCAGTTCGCCCGTAAGCTTGCGCACAACCCAGTCAGCCGCTTCCATGAAACAGTCAGCCGCCTCGTATATGTCAGGCGCTTCGTTCAGGGTTTGCCATATCTTCGGAAGCATCCACTCCGATGAGATCCGCCCGCCATATCGGGCGAGCCAGGCTTGACCTTGCGCAAGCGCCAAGGTGTTCAATCGATCCGCCTCCTCCTGGGCGGCATGATGCTTCCACAGCTTCACCCAGCTGTGGGGGTTCGCGGCGTGCTCCGCCTGCATGCAAAGCGGATTCCCGCTTGCATCCACAGGCAGCATCGTGCACGCCGTCATGTCCACGCCGATGCCAATCACATCGGCGGGGTCAATGCCGGCCAGCCGCAGCGCGGCCGGCACGGAACGCTTCAGCACCTCGACGTAGTCGGAGGGGTGCTGAAGCGCCCAGTCGGGCGCGAGCCGCTGCGACGCGCCCGGGAGACGCTCGGTGATTACACCGTGCGGATAATCGGTTACATGCTGCGCCAGCTCCTCGCCTGTGTCAACGTCAACAATGAGCACCCTGCCGGAGGACGTGCCGAAATCAATCCCAATGCTATATTTGCTCATCATAATCCTCCCTTATCCGAACAGCGGGCCGAAGCACGCACAAGCACGGAAGTCAGCACCAACAGGATCATCAGCACCGAAGGCCGCCCAGGCACTGGGGCGGAACACCCGGTCAGCAGCAACATTATGCATGCTTACTGGAATACGCAGCATAGAAGCAAGCGTAATCAGCTCAGCTCCCACATGACCGTAGCTCACCGCGCTATGGTTCGAGCCCCAATGATTCATAACGGAATAAACATCCTTGAACGCACCAGCGCCATTCAGATTCGGTACGAACCAGGTAGTAGGCCACGTCGGGTTTGTTCTCTGATCCAGCACATCATGGACTTCCTGCGGCAGCTCGACTGTATATCCCTCAGCCAGTTGAAGCACAGGGCCGAGACCCTTGATCAGGTTAATTCGCGCCATCGTGACCGGCATCCCCCCACGTGTCTGAAAATCAGTGGAGTACCCTCCTCCCCTGAAGAAGTCTACAGCCGGGCACCACTTAGTGGCCTTTAGCGACTTCTGCACCTCCTCCTCAGTAATGCTCCAGAAAGGCTTCATCGCAGGCAGACCGTTAATGGACTGCTCACCGGCTCCATCCAGCGCGGCAGGTCCGGAATTAATAAGATGAATCACACCGTTCTCGGCAAGACCGCTTAAGGTATGCCCAGTCACCCGACGAACAGCATCCGGACTCCAGAACGTTCTTACGTCAGCGAATATTTGCGCAGCATCTGTCAGCAAATGCCCCATCAGCATCGTGACCCCATTCAGCGTATCGTTCTCAGTGGCCATTACGAACGTTTCGCGAATGCCATTCCAGTCGAATGAGCTTGAGAGGATCGCTTCCATGAAATCTCCGTTCGGATAATGGTCGGTCCACGCCCGCTGCCCCTGGAAGCCCGCCGCAATCGCATTACGCCCCAGCGCCTCTTCGCCGTACCCGATTTCCGCCAGCTTCGGATTTCCGATCATCAGATCCCGGGCGATCAAGGTCATCTTGACAACCGTTTCCCAATCCTGATCCTTTTGCTCCCGTGTCCGCTGCAAGGCAGGCGCATTCACGTCAGGTCCTTCCGTACAATTAGCCTTCGTCCATTGAAGAGCTCGGCTGAATTCTTCCTTGTCATAAATTCCCCGTTCCATGCGGCGAATAAATTCACTCATATCCACGTACTCGTTCCTCATTCCGAGGTAATCCTGGAAAAACGACTCGTCCGCGATACAACCTGCAATTCCCATCGAGACATTTCCCATTGATAGGTACGATTTGCCCTTCATTGTAGCTGCAGCTAATCCGGCCTTGGCGAACTGCAGCAGCTTCTCCTTCACATCCTCCGTAATTGTCGGATCTCCGATATCCTGCACATCGCGGCCATAAATACTGAATGCAGGCAGCCCCTTCTGATTATGCGCTGACAGAGCAGCCGCCAAGTACACTGCGCCCGGACGCTCTGTTCCGTTGAAGCCCCAGATCGCTTTTGGAATAGATGGATCGGTATCCATCGTCTCGGTCGGATAACACCAGGAAGGAGTAACCGTGATCGACACACCGACGTTTAGCCTGGCGAACTTTTCTGCCGCTTGTGCGGCCTCAGCCACTCCTCCGATGCAAGTATCTGCAATGACGCATTCTACCTTCATACCATTGGAATGACGCAAATTGTCCGTAAGCAATCGGGCAACTGTACGTGCCATCTCCATCGTGACCTCTTCCAAGGACTCGCGAATCCCTCCACGGCGTCCGTCAATAACAGGTCTGATTCCTATCTTCGGCATACTCCCATGCAGTCTGCTTGTGAATTCTGTGTTTTGCAGCATAATAACTTTCCTCCCGGATTTATAATTGCCTGATTTCAGGCTTGAACAGAATCTGTTCCTCAAGTACGGTCTCTTCACGGCTTCCAGCAAGCTTCTTAAGCAAAAGCATGCCAGCGCATTCCCCCATCTCATACGGGGTTTGGCTTACATAGAGCAAACCCGGCTCCCCGAGCAGTCCAGCCGCGTCTACCTCCCCATAAGAAGCTAGAAGCACATCAGCCGGAAGCCTGACTCCGAGTCGGGTAAGCTCCAGAAGAACACCGAATGACATCATATTGTTAAAAGAAATCAAAGCCGTGGGGCGCTCTTCCATGCTCATATAATATTGTGCGGCCCGTCGGCCATCCTCCATCGAGAAATGACCATGAAACACCAGACTGTCATTCATCTGCAATCGACTATCCTGGACAGCCTGAGTAAAACCTGCGAACCTTTCCCTGCCTGTGCTAACATCCAGTGAGCCGTTAATAACACCAATACGGGTATGACCACGCTCCAGCACCTGCCTGGTCAGCTCATAAGCGCCTTGCCGATTGTCTTCCGTTACGCTTGGCAGATTTAATCTAGACGCTTCATCTCCAAAACCGTCGTTAGCTCCGGGGTTAAGCAACCTATCCAGAAGCAGCAGTTGGAGGCCGGACTCACATAATCTGTTTATAACGGCTTCATTATTCCCCGCTGTAGCGAGTACGACAGCATCGACCCGCTTCTCCCACAACAGCTGCAGAAGCTCCTCTTCCTTGGCTGAATTCTCATCCGAGCTGCAAAAAATAAGATGATAGCCCTTCTGCCGTACAACATCCTCCAAACCTCTCGATATCACGGAGAAGAACGGATTCGAAATATCCGGAATAACTACCCCTATCGTATGTGTTTTGTCCTGCTTCAAGCTTCTGGCCACCGCGTTGGGCTGGTAATGGAGCTTCTGAATAGCCTCATTTACTCTTGCCCTGACCTCATCGCTGACGAACCCGCTGCCTGTCAGAACTCTGGATACCGTCGCAGTGGAAACCTTAGCTTCATTGGCCACCTGCTTCATAGTGGACTGAGACAAGTTATCACATCCCATGTAATCGATTACGTAATCGTTTACATTTTATTATAAAGCTAAAATATAACAATTTCAATCTTAAATATTAACTACAAAAGAAAAACCTGTGGGAGTTCATCGGTCAGGTCCTTGGAGGGGGAATTCAGTTTGGCGCATGGGAGGGCAGGCAGGTGGGCTCGCACCCCCGGATATCCAGCTCTTTCCGACATTCAACCTGTCTTAGTAAGGCAATCTTTGTTATTAACAAAGCGATCTTTACTAAATCATCTAAATCCCAGGCCTTATGCACGGTTAGTTAACCCAAGTTACGCTATTAGCTAAGCTGCCTTAACCAATAGCATAAGCTGAGTTTACTATTTCTCGTTTGCCGCCTTTTGGGGTTGGATTCGTAATGTTTGGTTTGCTATTAGCTAAGTTTGCTTTACTGACGAGCTCTTGCCATCCGCATGAGGGCCAGACTCCGAGCCGGCAGTTTATGTTCATTTAATATTTAATTGCCAATATCGTGAAACCCTATGGAATTTTCCTGCCTACGGCTCTCCTGGTTGCGACGAAGCCTTGGCTTCGCGAGCTTTCCGAATAGACCCAAGACCAAGCAGCAGCAAAGGATATGCCACACCTGCCATCAAGGTGAAAGGGATCCAATACTGAATGGTTGCATATTGATCAAAGACGCTGTTCGGATATTCAATGATTGCAAGTGGGATAAGGATTAACCCGAACGGCAGAACAAGAGGACGGTAGTCTTTCAAATTAAAGATTTGGCCTATCGCGGTTACGACGACATATAAGTACAGGGACAATCTGAAGTAGAGCGAAATAATCCACATAAAGGCCATCAACACCTCTAAGCGCTGCAGAAAATCCGCAACATTTATCTTTTTGGCTAAAGCATAACTTGGAAATGTATTTCTTATCGTAAGATCCTGTCCGAGCACAAAAATATTTAACATGATTATTGTGAACAGTACGAGTCCCCCCAATAGATTGCCGATCATAAAAGCTTTTAGGGCCTTCTTCTGCTCTATAATTTGGGACGGGCTTATCATTAACAGCAGGACAATCGGCAAAGTCACATTTCCAATAAACATCAAAGCACCAGTAAGGTTCGGCTTAATACCATTCTCTAGTATGGGGTAGATGTTATCGACCTTAATCTGTGGCGTGATCATCAGAACCTGCAAAACAAATAAGAACAAGAACAACACGAATAATAACTCTGCCGTACGTGCTATAGTTTCCAATCCCAAGCGCACACCAAATAAAACAATGATGACAAAAAGAATGTTTATGGCTTGCACAGGGGTGTCCGGCATGATTTGTGACGCCATGAAATTGCCTATATAATACACATTGGAAACGGGTCCTCCTAAAAAAAATAACCCAAAAAAAACAAAAGCAACTATCTTTCCAAGCCATTTCCCTAACAGCTTTTCATTTAACAGAACAAAGCTCAGAGATGGAAAGAGGCTGCCCACCTTAGCAT
>JARBUQ010000001.1 GCA_029239545.1 Paenibacillus sp. | reverse complement strand
GTCACCGTCATGCCGATCATTATGTTTTATCCCTTCCTGCAAAAATATTTTGTCAAAGGGGTTCTGGTCGGTTCCTTGAAGGGCTGATTACTTTCCACAGGGTTTAACGTTGCGCCGATTCCGGGTCGGTGCTAAGTTGATACCATATAGAATGGAGAATAGCATCAATAATGGGAGGTCTACAAAGATGAAGAAAAACAAGTTCAACCGTCTGGCCCTGTTATCGGCGGCATCGCTTCTCTTGGCAGTATTTAGCGCAGCATGCGGAACCGACGACAGCAAGGAAGGTACTGGTGCAAAGACGGCGGACAGCACACCTCAAGCGGATAAAAAGTATAAAATTTCCTGGGTTAGCGGACAATCTACCCCTGTCGTGAAAGACGCCAAGATGGTTAAATACTGGAATGAGAAATTGAATGTAGAGCTAGATGTCTGGAATGTTGAATCGAATAATTATGCTGAGATGATGAATCTGAAATTCGCATCTGGTGAAATTCCCGATCGCATGCTGACCAAAGGCTTCACGGTCCTGCAAAAATACGTCGATCAGGATTTGTTAGCAGAGATTCCCCTTGATATGCTCAAGAAATACGCACCAAACGTATATGCAAAGACGGAAAAGGAATTCCCGAACGCTTTTGAATATGCCAAGATTAACGGTAAAATATATGGCATCCCTCAATTGAACATGTACGATCGGTACCGCGGTCCTGTTATATGGCGGGGAGATTGGCTGAAAAATGTAGGCATAACGAAAGCTCCGGAAACACTCGAGGAATTTGAAACCGCACTTTATAAACTAACGAATGAAGATCCGGATAAAAATGGTAAAAAAGACACTTACGGCATATCGAAATCAGGGGTTACTAACATCTATGGGGCTTTCGGATACTTGCCGGACCGATGGAATGAGCGCGACGGCAAATTAGTGTTCGGAGCCGTCCAGCCGGAAATGAAGGAAGCACTCAAGCTGCTGAACAAATGGTATAAGGACGGAGTCATCGATCCGGAATTCATAACCGGCGAGAATAACGGCGGATATTGGGCGCTCTCCCATGCCTTTATCAATGGCAGAATCGGAACTAGCAGCCTTGGCGTGTACTACCATTGGAAGCCTTTGCTGTTCGAAGGAGATAGCGCATCACACGATTATGTGGAGCTGAAGAAGGTGAATGCCGCTGCAGCGGATGCCCTTGTGTACGGCTTGCCTCCAAAAGGGCCGAACGGGAAGATGGGCGCTCCACAGGGCAGCATGATAAACGGCAACTTCGTCTCCTTCGGCAAGCAGCTGGAGAAGGAGCCCGACAAGCTGGCCAAAATTTTACAGATGATTGACCAGATCAGTGCTTCCACTTATGAAAATTACGTAACGGCCATGTTAGGAATTGAAGGCCAGGAATGGACGTTCACGGATAAGAAGGTGCCTCTGTTAAAAACCGGAATATCAACCCAGGATCTGGAGGCCATGGGCGCCAACAACGTGATAGAATCCCTTGAGCTGCCTGAATTCTCAGCTATTCGCAACCAGATCAATGTGAAATGGGCGACCGAGCAAGGCTTCGAGAAAGGCGGAATTCGCAACCAGCTGCTAACAGCACTGCCTTCACAGGCCAAATACCAGGCAGAATTGACGAAGCTGCAGGAGCAAGCCTACCTGTCAATCATTACCGGCGACAAGCCGCTAAGCGAATTCGACGAGTTCGTCAAGAAATGGCGCGGCAGCGGCGGTGAGCAAATGGAGAAGGAAGCCAATGAATGGTTCTCCAAAGTGAAGAAGTAATCACAGGAAACCAGAAGCAAAATACAGGAATATAGGAGCGAGGTCGGAGGTTAATTCCTTTCGATCTCTTTCTTTTTATGAACTTATTGGAAAGTATAAGATTCTGGTGGGGGGAAGACCGATGGGTGTCCGATGGGAGCTCTCCATTGTTCGGTTCCTTGTCGGGCGGTGGAAATTAGCATCAAAAAAGCAATTAAATCGAGTTGGCCGACCTGTGAGGTCGATTTAGTTGCAGAAAAGCAATTAAACAGGCTAGGGAGTCGATTCAGGGATCATGCAGTGGGAATTTGTTGCGGTTCTGCAATTAATATCGGCTGATCTGGGGTGCGGAGTGAGATTAGTTGCTTTTTGGCAATTAAATGAACGTAGATAGTGACTGGCAGAACTTCCAGTCAGGGTTTTCTTGTGTTGCGTCCGTAGTCCTAATTCTCATAAGGGTGAATTGCAGGAAACAGATCGGTTTATGTCGAAACTACTACATAAGACCTATAAACATAGACCTATATAAATTGAACAAAAGTTTATTTATAGCGAACGGTTACCTTAAGCAGCTTACAGCGATGTCAAACTGACGCTACCGCTCAACAAGCTGGGGCCGACCGATCACGGCTTCTCCGACTTATTGGGCTCAGTAAGAAGCAGGACGAAATAGGAGGATGCCGTGCATGGTCGAGCTGCCTGGATATCATACAGCAGAGCTGATAGGAAAGAACACAGTTACCGCCTATTACCGTCTGGTCCACAGGGAGACAGGCAAGTCTGTCATGTGCATCACGACACGCGATGAATATCCCGGGACGGAAGCGGGTATCGCCTATCGTCGCGAATTCGAGGTGCTGCAAATATTGGACGGTCATGGCGCCGTTGAACCGATCGACCTGGAATTTGTTGGAAACCGCCCTATGCTGCTGGTCGAATATTTCGGCGGTCAGCTGTTGTCAGGCCTGCTCACTCCCGCAATGACGCTCGGCAAGCCCGTCCGTCCCGTAAGAGAGCTGGGCATAACGACCTTGCTTCGCATCGCGACCGGCATCGCAACCAGCCTTAAGCTGATACACTGCAAGCAGATTGTACATAATGCGGTTTGCCCTTCTCATATTCTCATCAATACCGATACGATGGAAGTAAGGTTAACCGGCTTCCAGACCTGCTTTGTTATGAATGAACATAATCGTCGTTTCGCCCCGGCTGGTTGGCTGAAGGATGTGCTGCCCTATATTTCACCCGAGCAGACAGGACGATTAAACCACGGCCAGAATCATCGTACAGACTTCTACTCTTTGGGAGCAGCCTTGTATGAGCTGTTCACCGGTCAGCAGCCATTCGCAGCTGCTGCCGACGAGCTTGAGCTGATCCATTCGCATATAGCAGGCAATCCGACGGCAGTATCTATTGTGGAACCTCTCATTCCCTGGATGCTGTCCGATATCGTGCGCAAATGCATGCATAAAACACCTGAGGATCGTTATAACAGCGCATTCGGAATCGAAGCCGATTTCAGAACCTGTCTGGAACAAATGCTGCAAACCGGTGTAATATCCTCATTCGTGCCAGCCTACCGTGATGCGCCCCGGGAGCTCTACATTCCCAAAAAGATGTATGGCCGCGAGCTAGAAGAGCATCGACTGCTGGCTATTAAGAATGAGGTCGCCCGCAATGCGTCACAATTCGTACTCGTAAGCGGGCCGACCGGTATGGGAAAAACTACATTTGTTCAAGAATCGCTTCGAGCTCATTCCTCGACTGGCTTGTTCATATCGGGCAAATTCGATCCTTATCAGTCCGACATACCCTATTCCGCATGGATTCAAGCCATCGAAGATCTGATCCGCCAGTTACTGACCGGCTCCAACCGGCAGATGGAGTTCTGGAAGCTAAGAATTCAACAGGAAATAGGCGAGTATACGGGCCTGCTCCTCGATCTGATCCCGCAGTTGGAGTTGCTGATTGGGCCGCAGCCGGATATTCATCCTATTCCTTCTCCGGGAGCCCATACTCGCTTGCAGTTTGTGCTGCATTCTTTCATTCATGTATTCGCCAATGCCGGACAGCCGCTCATCGTCTTTATCGATGATCTGCAATGGGCGGATGAAGCCTCCCTTCAGCTGCTCGTTCACCTTATGCATAACGGGCAGTCCCGGCATTTGCTGTTGATCGGCAGCTGTCGGGAAGACGAGCTGTACTCCGGACATCCACTCAGACAGATGGAAGCTATGTGGGACAGCCGGAACGCGGCAATCGCTCATATTCATTTGGCGCCGCTGACGGAAGCTGATTTGCTGCTGCTGCTTACAGACGCACTGCGTTTTGCGGAGGGAGATTTTAAGGAGCTGGCGGCTCTTCTAGCGCAGAAAACATCGGGGCTGCCGCTTTTCATCCAGCCTTTCCTTCAACATGCTTTTGCCGGGAATCTAATCACCTTTCTAGACCAGACCGGCAGCTGGCATTGGGATTTGGCACAAATCAGCGCATTGGAAGCGCCCAAGCTGGCGATTGGATATGCACTCGGAAAACCTAAGAGTATGCCATCCTCTGCGATCGAGCTGTTGATCTGGGCGGCTTTTCTGGGACAAAGCTTCGAACCCGCTTCCCTTTCTCTTGTCACTGGCCGGACTATGACTGAGGTGTTAACCGCCCTTCAATCAGGAGTCGCCGAAGGACTGCTCGAGATTGAGAGCCCTGTTGAAGGCGAGCTGCTGTCTTACGCCTTCAGGCACGACCGCATCCGGCAGGACCTGTATTTGCTAGTCCCGGAGGCAAAATTGGCCGATTACCATTGGAAGATTGGAAAGATGCTGAGCGAGCGTCTTCTGGACTATCCCGTCAAGGAAACCCAGTTGTTCGAAGCGGTCAACCATCTGAATCTCGGGTTTGATTCCAATGAGCATGCAGACGAGAAGCTGGAGTTGGCCGAGCTTAATTACCGGGCAGGACGAAAAGCCAAACAAGCCACGGCGTATGAAGCGGCTCTGCGCTACTATCGCCTGGCAGCTTCGCTGCTACAGGACAACGGATGGGAAACCTGCTTTGAGCTTACATTCCAAGTGTTCAAGGAACAGGCAGAATGCGAGTTTTTATGCAACCATACACGTACAGCATTGGAATTATTCGACATGGTGCTGAGTCGAGCGCTTACTGATCTGGATAAGGTACATATTTATATCATCATGATCCAGCTCGAATTGAATCGCCAAAACAATGAGAGGCTCCATCTTCTATGCAAGCGAGCCTTGCAGCTGTGCGGCATACGCCAAGCTTCGCAGCAGAATAGCTTCACGGTAGCCCGCCAGTGGCTGCGAGTGATGTGGAAGCTGCGCGGGGGAGGCGTTGACACCATGCGTAAGCTCCCTCCGATGTCGGACCCGCATCGATTGGCGGCAATGTCTATTCTTGTCTCTATGAGCCATGCCTCCTTTGTTCTGAACAAACAGGAGTGGGTTGCCACAATGCTGACAATCATGGAATTAACGCTGGACTACGGCATGGCACCCGAATCTTCAATCGGCTTTGTCGGGATGGCTCTGATCCACACATTGAAGAACCGGCAGTATCACGAGTCTTATAAGTGGGGCAAGCTCTCCATGGAGGTATCGGCCGCATATCCCAAATTTCGTGCAATCACATCGGTTTCCTTCTCTATCTGTTATGACAGTTGGCGCCGTTATGAGCCTGAGCTGATCGAAGAATTTATACAGGATGCAGAAAAAACACGGCTGGAATCTGGAAATGTGTGGTATGCCAACCAGAACATCATGATTATAAGCGGCATATCATTGTTATTCAGCAAACCTCTGGACGAAGCATACAGACGTTTGATCAAGGGCATCGATCACATCAGCGGCAAGCAGAATTGGGTACAGTTGAAATACTCCGCCGTGCTGGCTTCGCTATTTGCCAAATTGGCAGGCGAGACACAATTGGACAATCCTTTTGCCGGCATAGATATTCGCGATGAAGCGTTTCCCATGGGTGACAACGGTCAGCATGATGCCAACCTGCAAGAGGGACAATGTTTGTATATTTATTTGATCAGTTATATGTTCGGCCAATTCAAAGAAGCTTACGAGTATTCCGCCAAGGCCGAGCTCCTGTATGAGGCCCGCGATAAGTCGGTACAAGAGTGTTCGGCCCATAGCATTTACTACTTTTTAAGCATGGCTGCGCTTTATCCTACTTCAACACGTACCGAACAAAAGAAATATATGAAAACTATGCGTCGTCTCCGGTTAGCGATGAAGCGTTATGCTTCCATCTGCCCGGAGAATTACCGCCACAAATATTTGCTGATGTCAGCCGAGTACGCCCGTATCAAGCAGCAATATCCGCTTGCAGGCAAACTCTACGAGCAAGCCTGCGACGATGCGTTCAAGAACGGATTTACTCACAATCGGGCGGTTACTGCAGAATGCGCGGTGAGGTTCTATATGAGTCGGAACCAGCTTCACATGGCTGCCGCATATGTCACCCAGGCCCATCAGGACTACCTGCAATGGGGGGCGAAAGCCAAGGCGGCTGATCTCGCCGCGCGCTACCGCCATCTGCTGATCACGGACAGCGCTTCACTGGCTCACGGAATTGATTATCAATCCGTGATGAGGTCCGCGCAAACCATATCCGGGGAGATGGTGATGAGCCGACTGCTCGATAAGCTGATGCGCATCATGCTGCAGAATGCCGGAGCCGAGAAAGGCGCCTTGATCTTCGACAATGAAGGAATACTGGAGATAGAAGCCTACGGAACATCCGGGGACGTAGTGCTGGAGCGTATACCTCTGGAGCAAACGAACGAGGTTGCCACAGCCATAGTCGCTTATACGGCCAGAACGTTGAAAGAAATCGTGCTGCAGGACGCGGCAGCTGAGGGCATTTTCACCCAAATTCCCTACGTTCAGCAGCAAAAGCTCAAATCGGTAATGTGTCTTCCAATCATGAAAAATGCTCAGTTGATTTGCATCCTGTATCTGGAAAACAACTTGTCAGCCGGAGTGTTCACACCTGAACGCATTGATGTACTCAAGCTGCTCTGCTCGCAATGCGCCATCTCTATCGATAACGCCCGATTGTACGCCAATATTGAGCGGCTGAACGACAGCCTGGAGGAGCAGGTCAGGGAGAGAACCAGTACGCTGGAGCGATCCATGCGTGAGACCGCCGAGGCATTGGCGGAGGTGTCGATTCAATCCGAACGCAACAGAATCGCAGCAGAAGTTCACGATATCGTCGGACATACGCTGACTTCCACCATCCTGCAGATCGAAGCAGGCAAGCGGCAGCTGCTTAAGGACAAAGAAGGCGCACTGCGCAGCATGCAAGGCGCCCAGGACTTGATTCGGCATGGACTGAGCGAGACCCGCCGTTCCGTGCACATGCTGAAGGAAGGAGCAGCTTTCGATCTGACGAGGGCGTTGCACAAGCTGATCCGGGATACCGAGCAGCATACCGGCATTACCGTCAAGACCGATATCGTGCCGCTGCCCAGGTTGTCTGCAGCTCACAATCACGTCATCTATCACGCTCTGCAGGAAGGACTGACCAACGGCATTCGCCATGGATCGGCCAATTCCTTCCATCTGGTCCTGAACTATGACGGGAAGTTCCTGTTCTTCCGGCTCGAGGACTACGGATCAGGTGCTGTTCAGTATACGCAGGGCTTCGGACTAACTGCGATGCGCCAGCGGGTAGAAGAGCTCGATGGCCAGCTGCACATTGATTTGACCCCCGGCAGAGGCGGTCTGCTGCGCATCGTATTGCCTTATCGTATTCCCCAGGAGGTGAGCATGCTTGAATGAGAGAAAACAGCGTTACAAAATCATGATCGTCGATGATCAATTCCTGACCCGAGAAGGGTTGAAAACGATCCTAGAGCTCGAGGAAGATATGGAGATCGTAGGCACAGCCAAAAACGGCCTCGAGGCATACGAGAAAGTAGAGGATCTGCAGCCAGATCTCATCCTGATGGACATCCGTATGCCCATAATGGACGGTATTGAAAGCATCAAGCGGATCAAGCATAGGTATCCTCACGTACTCATTCTCATACTGACCACATTCATTGATGAGGATTACATTATAGAGGGACTGTCGAGCGGAGCAAGCGGATATATTCTGAAGGACTTGGATGGTGACAAGCTTACCGCCTCGATCCGGGATGCAGCAGCCGGCCAATTCGTTCTTCAAGGAGTGGTTGCCGTCAAGCTGGCTACGCGCTTGTCCCGTATGGAGCAGGAGATGGAGCTGCAGCCAGGCTGGAGAGGCAGGGCCAAGCTGACGGAACGGGAGGAAGAGCTTTCGCGTCTGATCATCCAAGGCTTGAGCAATCGGGAGATCGGTGAAAAGCTGCAAATTTCCGACGGGACCGTGCGCAATTATGTCAGCACACTTTACAGCAAGCTGGAGGTCACCAGCCGGGCAGAGGCCATCGTTCTTCTACTGCAGCAGATTGATCCTAACGGATTGTAATATGACAATTGATGTGACAACTGGCACTAGGAAAAACTCCCCATATCTTCTATCCTTCACATAAGGGGGGAGAGAACAATGGGGAGATACTATTTTCAGGAAATATGGACGCCGCTTAGGCTGATCGGGGTTCGAATATTCCGCGATGACGAAGGCGGTCTGTGGTACAAGATCGGCAATCATGCCAGGAAAAGAATTCGCAAATGAGTACTCATGGTCGAACAACCATGAGTCTAACCCCATTTGACCAATTTGCTTGCAGCCCCAACCTCCACTTAACGTAATGTTGCTCTAATACAGCCGCTTCGTATAACTTTCCTGCAACTGTTCGTCCACCTCTTCTGCCGAAACAGGGAACGATACGCTGATATGAGCTGCCAGCAGCCTCGCGACAGATGGCCGTTGCTCCGTGGGAAGCCAGGAATTTGCCTGCCACAACCCGGAACGCTTGAACGCCTTGGCACAATGCAGATAACATTCCTCGATCTCGACGCCAATTCCCATCAGAGGCAGCTTGCCGCCCACCGCCGACAGCTTCAACAGCTCCGGATCGCAGGTTATACAAGCCTTTCCGTTCACCCGAAACGTTTCTTCCAAGCCGGGAATAATGAAGATCAAGCCGATGTGTGCATTCGTTATCAGATTATGGATGGAATCCATTCTCCGATTACCAGGCCTCTCTGGGATGAAGAGATGGGTATCATCCAATATTTGTACGAAGCCAGGTGCATCGCCACGAGGAGAAACATCACAATGACCTTCCGCGTCTGAGGTGGCAATCATTACAAAAGGCGACTTCTCTATGTAATCTCTGCTATGGTCATCCAGCCCAGGTCTCGCCTTGTTCGCAGCCAGCTTGCCCGGGGGACCCAACTGCTCTTTAAGCTGCTCGAATTGTTCCATGGATGTAATTTGTTCTCGAAACGTATAACTCATAGTTTGCTATACCTCCTCATTCCCTCTACATACCAAGAGTATACCATAAGAGAATCCTCTGGAATGATGATCCCTTCATAAGCCCTCCGTGTCGAGTCCCGTTAGCTGTGTGAATTACTAAAGTGAACTAAACTAATAGGAATGCTAATTAAACAAACAGGAGAGCAACCACAGCCAAAAGCACGATTAGAAAGCCAAACGAAACAATTAACTCTGCTCGTTTCCGAATTAGTTTGGTGCGCCTTATTAAATCATATTCGAGACGGATACAAATTTTGACTTGTTCAACCTGGTTGACCGTGCCTGTCAAACACCGATTCAGTGGTAGTGCAGAAGGGAGAGCCTTGTTTCCAAAACCCAAACTTCCGTGTGCTCACCAAAAAACCGAGAATGATCATCCGGGCTTGCCCGGCTTCATCTCGGTCTCTCCATGCTTCACAGCTATTAAGGAACTGTTACGAAATTACCGCCCTGTTTGGCTGAAAGAGCTTGCCAGAGTCGGCAAGCTCTTTCAGCCAAATGGCAGGGACTTTATTTCGTAACAGTTCCTAAGCCATACTTAGCAGCATTTGCTCCGTAACTCCATAAAGCAATTTCTCACCCTTCAAATAGCGCTCGCACTCGTCCACTGCATAGAGGCCCATGCGGGAAACCTCATTATTCATGCTGCCCGCGATATGAGGAGTTAGGATCACGTTATCCAGCTTAAGGAATTCGCTGTCTTCCTGAACCGGTTCCGGGAATGTCACATCGAGCAATGCGGTTCTCAGCGGTTCATCCCGCATAGCCTGAATCAGATCTGCTTCAACAACTTGGGCGCCGCGACCCGTATTAATAAAAGTAGCGTGCGGCAGCATGCAATTGAAGTGCTCCTTGTTGAGGATGCCTACCGTGGTTGGCAAATTCGCCAAATGATTAGAGATTGTCTCACAGGTTGAGAAAATATCGACCAGGTCTGTCTTGTGCACACCTAATTCTACGGCTTTTTCTTCAGGCAGGAATGGATCGAACACTTTCACATTAATATTATAATTGCCCAGTAGCTCGATTACTTTCTTCCCGATCATCCCTGCACCGAGAATACCTACCCAGTTATCGTAATTCCCCGTATAGTTCTTGGTAATTGATTTAGCCTCTTTGTAGCCAACTTTGTATAAACGGGCTGCTTGGTAGAACCCTTTGCTCGCTAGAATAATCTGGGCAACGGTGTACTCGGCAACCGGAACAGCATTAGCGGCCCACGAGCTGACAACCTGTATATCCAGTCCCAGATAGGTTCTCGCGAAGCTTTGTACAGAACCTGCGCCATACAGCACGATCTTCAGATTGGGCAAGTATTGCTTGATCTGCTCCTCGGTTAATTTAGGGATGCCCCAAGTTGAGAATGCGATCTCAACATCTTGAAGCGACTCCTGATGCTGCTCCAGATTGCTCTCGTTCATATATACTGGATTTAACTCCACCAACTCCTGCATCCGGACTTGCGTCTGCTCGTCAAACACCTGGTCTATATACCCATTGTCGATTTGAGCCAGTAATATCGCTTTCTTCTTCATTGAACATCGCTCCTACAAATACAATATAATCCACCCTGTCCCCAGTTGTCTTCTAGGACGGCTGGTGACTGTCAGATGGATTATATGATACAGGATCAGTTGTCAAATTCCTAGTCTATCCGCTGAATTCGACCTGGTACTCGACAAGTCTCGCAACATTCGCAGCTCCCAGCGCGCGCACGGATTCAGAAGTAGAGCCTCCAATGTAACTGTTTAATGGGAAGCCGAATACCCCTCTCCATCGTTTTCCTCCGTCGCCTCCAGCTTATCACGCCCCATGAAGAATGCTGCACCCAAAGCAAGAACAGCAGGAATAATGCCCCAAGCGAACGTCTGTACAATCGAAGATGACAAGGCTTCAGTGATTTTATCTAACACAGGCGCCGGAAGCTCCGCACGGGTCTCCGGTGAGAGCAGCACATGGGGATCACTGAGCAGTTCCTCGGACGGCATCTGATCTCCTGATCCAGCGAATGTATCTGTCAATTTCCTCATGAACACATGGCTCTGAATAATTCCGAATACAGTAATGCCGATAGTCATTCCAAGGGAACGCAGGAAGTTGAGCGTTGAGCTTGCCGAACCCCTTTGTCTGGCTGAGAAAGCATGAATAGCGGCATTGCTTAATACAGAGAAGGAAGCCCCTATGCCAAGCCCGATCAGAACCATATATAAAGTCACCGTTAATCTTGAGGAATCCACTGACAAGGTAGTCAGCAGCGCAACTCCGACCACAAGCAAGAATAAGGTTGGTATCATGATCGTCCTGTATTTGATCTTGGTCATCAGGAAGCCTCCCAGTGTGGCCGTCACTACAGAACCCAGCATCATCGGCAGCAGCACAAGCCCCGAATTCGTAGCCGAGCCCCCTAGAACTCCCTGAATGAAGATTGGAATATAGATAGAAGCCGTAATAAAGGCAGCTCCACTGAACATGGCCATAAGATTGCTCGACGAGTAAAGCTTCTTCCTAAACATGGCGTAGGATATGATCGGTTCCGCTACCTTCGTCTCAGTTACGAGGAAGATCAGCGTAAGAATGACAAAACCCGCAAACAATCCTAAAATGTTCCAAGAATCCCAAGCGTATTCCTTGCCCCCAAGCTCTAGAGCAAACATTAAACAAATAACGGCACCAACAAGGGTGAATGCACCCAACCAATCGATTCGCTGCTTCGAATGCTCATGGGTTTCCTTGTAGAAAAATGCGATCATAAAAAACGAAATAATACCAATCGGCAAATTGATATAAAATATCCATTCCCAGCTGATGTAATCCGTAATATATGCACCTAGAAGCGGTCCAAAAATACTGGACATCCCGAAAACCGCTCCGAACAATCCACCTAATTTGCCCCTGTTCTCCAGAGGTACTGAATCGAACATAATCGTAAAAGCAATTGGAATCAATGCACCGCCGCCAATCCCCTGAATGGCCCGATAAATGCTGAGCTCTACAATGGAGTCGGCTGTTCCGCATAGAATGGAGCCTAACATGAAAACTAGGATACCGAATATGAAAAACCTTTTACGACCGTACATATCGGATAATTTGCCGAAAATCGGCATTCCAGCCATCTCAGCCACCATATAAGCAGATGTAACCCAGACGAACTTGTCGAACCCGCCAAGCTCGCCGACGATCGTTCCCATTGCTGTTGCTACTATTGTATTGTCCATGGAAGCCATCAGGATGCTTAACAGCAACCCGCCAATAATAATGCCAAGATGATTCTTTTTTGTTGTTACCATTGTTCGCGATCTCCCTCAATCCTTATCAAAATTATGTTCCAGCCTGACTATTCTGTAAGACTTGTTTAGGCTTATTGGTCACTCTTCGCCGCCCTGCCCAGCTCAAGCAGCTTGTTCATCGTTTTCCAATTCCGTGTAGTGGCCGCCATCCCTACCTTATTCTCAATCAGGTTGTTAGAGAACACTGATTCTCTGATACTTTTGCGCGCATAAATGTAAACCTCTGACCGGGAAAAATAAAAATCGTCTACTTCACTGTTACAAGCAAGCAGACGATCCTTCCCTTCCTGTGAAGGCTCATCTACCAAAAGAGCAAAATATATATTCTCTCCCTCCGCAAGAGCAGAGACATCATAAGGGCAGTCTCTTACGATTCGCTCCATTTCCTCAATTGTTCTGAGCACAACCGTAACTTGAAAGCCGAACGCCTCTTCTATCTGCTTCTCAATCTGCTGACGCAAAATGTGGGCAGAAGCCTTCGATTCGAACAGTACATTGCCGCTCTGGATATAGGTTTGTACACCCTGGAAGCCTAACCCCTCGAACATTCGCTTCAGTTCAACCATCTTGATCTTTTTATGTCCGCCTACATTAATTCCTCTGAGAAGCGCTACGTATTGTGAATTCATCTCGAAACCTCATCTCATGTTCAAATATAGGGCGTAACCCCTTGGGCAACCCATTCTTCCTTGGTCGGCCCAGCTTACGGTAATCAGGGGTAATGGCTTTACAAAATCCTTAATGGTGTAAATCATCCGTATGTGATCCTCCTCATATTTATGAAACCCATGAAACTAACAACAACATGGCTCATAATCGGTTACTCATTGAAGCTATGCGTTTATCATACACAGGGTTGACTGACAGAAATGGTCAGTGAAAGCAATTTTGAATGAACTATTTTTCAGAATCGGAAAAACTGGACAGAGACCTCCTTCTCTTCATAACAGAACACCACCTTCCTTCTATTAATTGCTCTAAAAGTTGGTTGGCATACTCCATTTCTGCTAATTTTCCTCGTAGTAGAGTTTACCCTTGCGCCATCAGTCTATTGAATAAAAGCCTTTTTTTATTATTTTGATAGAATTATAGGTATTATGTACAAGCAATTAAACGGCAATCTCATATTCTACAGTGAAAGAGGATTCCTTATGTTTTATCTTCGCACCGCGCAGCCAGCGCGCGGTGCGAGGAATCCTTTTTCTATCCTACAAAGAGGTGATCATATGAGAGCACGAGTTAGAAAAGCAGCCATTCGGAAAGTGACAACTAAGCAGCTTCTCCCCAGGTTGATACTTTGGAGTGACGCTAACTTCACAGGCCGACGTTTAAGCTTTCGGGGTAATTTGGGTGTTCGCAACCTGGTGGACTTTAATTTCAATGACGTTTTATCCAGCTTCTCGTTTATAGGAGGTGCCAACATCACTCTGGTCTTATTCGCAGATCTTAACTACCAGGGACAGCGCCGTATTTTCCGGGGACCTATTGATCTAGCCCTCCTTAGTAATTTTAACGATGTAACGACCTCATTTGTCATGTCACGCCGTCGGCTGTCGATCACAGAAATCAATCGAATTCAAAGCAGAGGGGCAGCTCCAAACAACTTCGCTGAAGTGTTGAAACGACGGTGATAAGTGTTACCCTTGCTTACAAGGAGACCGATTTACCTTCGGTATCCAAGCAAGCACAAAAACCAGATTAACCTTATAGCTCACAAGAAGCCCCACCAATTGGTAACCAATTGGTGGGGCTTCTTCCTCATTCAACGCTGCACTTACCGCGCTGCAATATAGTCCGGTCGGGGCTTCTGGCCGGAGTATGGCTCGATCAGTTTATTATGCACGCTGTTATAAACGATAAACACGTTACTCCGGGGATATGGAGTGATGTTGCTATTGGAGCCATGCATCAGGTTGCAGTCGAACAGCAGAATCGATCCGGCTTTGCCTATCGGAGCGATGATTCCGCCATCCTTCACAAGCTGCTTAAGGCTTTCCTCGTCCGGTACGCCATACTCCTGCCGACGAAGCGAGGATTTATAATGCTCCTCCGGAGCCTCTCCCACACAGGAGACGAAGGTGCGATGAGAGCCTGGCACCACCATCAACGGACCGTTGTCTGCATAATTATCCTCCAGAGCAATCGAACAGCTCAATGCTCTCATGCCAGGCATGCCATCCTCCACATGCCACGTCTCAAAGTCGGAATGCCAATAAAATTCCTTACCCGTAAATCCCTGCTTGAAGTTAATCCTGGACTGATGAATATACACTTCGCTGCCGAGAATTTGCTCCACAGCCTTAAGAATCCGCTCATGCTTAGCCATTTGTCCGAACACGGCGTGATCGCGATGAACCGCAAAGATAGAGCGAATCTCATTGCTGCCGGGCTCACGAATGATCTCGGATTTACTAAGCCCTTTACTCTCCTCGAACAGTTCCGCCAGCTCCTTTTTCCAAGCCGCTACTTGATCTGCCTTGAAGAAAGAATCCAGAAACAAGTACCCGTTCCGTTCATAGAAACCAAGCTGCTCGGCACTAATCTCCGATTGATTCAGAGTCGGGTTATATACAACCGGATCGTGACGCTCCAATAATCGCGGCTCCGGATGAACCCTTGATGGATACAAATCTTTGTCTTTCGTCTTCATATGTTGTTGCTCCTCTCTCTTGGTTTAATAACATTAATCTGCATCCAGAGGATAAGTACCTTCCTCGTCATGAACCTCCTGCCCTGAGCAGGGAGGATTAAAGACACATAGCATATGCATCTCCGACTTCCCTCGCAGCAGATGTTTCTCATGACCGTTCAGCACATACATCGTTCCTGGTTGAATCGGATAAATACGGTTCTCCGCAAGCACTTCGATCTCGCCCTCCCCTTGTATGCAATAAACGGCCTCCACATGATTCTTGTACCAGATCTCGGTCTCTGTACCCGCTTTGATAATCGTATTATGCAGAGAGAAACCGACCCCATCCTTCTTCAGAAGCAGACGCCTGCTGTTCCATGTCGGTGTATCTACATCGTGTTCCGTGCCTATAACATCTGACAAATGTTTGACGATCATGGGCCTATTACCCTCCTTTTATATTATGAATGTGTTTGACCAGCCTTCAGCTTTTCCGATGCTTCTCTCATGCTGGCTTCCAGAATATCGAGTCCTTGCAGCAGGCCTGACTGTTCAATAATGAGCGGCGGCATAATCTTGGCAACCTCACTGTCCGTGCCTGAAGTTTCCATGATCAGCCCTTTGCTGAAAGCGGCGGCGCATAGTTGCTCCGCCAGCCCCTGCCTGCTGAAAGCAATGCCTTGCATCAGGCCTCTTCCGCGCACCTCGCCCTGCAAGGCTGGAAACTGAGCGACCAACTGGTGCAAACGTCGGTTCAACAGCTCGCCCTTCTTCTTGATACCAACCTGAAACTCATCAGACTCCCAGTAGCGCAATGCAACAGCCGCCGTAATGAAGGCGAGATTATTGCCTCGGAATGTCCCGTTATGCTCCCCTGGCTCCCATATATCCAGCTCGGGCTTCAGCAGCGTTAAGGCCATCGGCATCCCGTAGCCGCCTATAGACTTGGACAAGCAAATAATATCCGGAGTAATGCCCGCTTCCTCGAAGCTGAAGAACGTTCCCGTTCGGCCGCAGCCCATCTGCACATCATCCACAATAAGCAAAATCCCATGATTCTTGCATATGCTCTCCAGACGACGCAGCCACTCGACACGCGCTTCATTAATGCCGCCCTCACCCTGGATGGTCTCCACAATGACAGCCGCCGGAAGTGACATGCCGCTCCCGCTATCCTGAATATTGCTCTCGATATAATCAAGTGTATCGATATCCGCACCCAAGTAGCCGTCATAAGGCATGGATACGGTATGATGCAGCGGAATGCCCGCCCCTTTGCGTTTGAATTTATTGCCTGTTACCGATAATGCCCCCAGTGTCATGCCATGAAAAGCATTGGTGAAAGCCATAACGGTTGTTCGTCCTGTAACTTTACGCGCCAGCTTGAGCGCACTCTCTACTGAATTGGCTCCCGTAGGTCCAGGAAACATAATCTTATAGGATAACCCTCTGGGCCGAAGGATAACTTCCTGGAACCGCTCCAGAAATTTGCCCTTGGCTTCCGTAGCCATATCCAGACTATGTGTAATTCCATCCTCCAGCAAATACTCGATCAGCTTCTTTTTCATCTCCGGATGGTTATGTCCATAATTCAATGCACCCGCTCCAGCGAAGAAATCAATGTATTCCCTGCCTGCAGCATCCCAGAGCTTATAACCTGAGGCGCGAGTGAACAGGGTCGGAAATGACCGGCAATAGCTGCGCACCTCCGACTCCAAGGTTTCGAATACTCCCAAAGATAGTACACTCTGATCTAATACTTTCATAGTTTTGTCCCCCGCTCTTTTATTGGTCCGATCCGTATAAGATTCTCATCCTCATGAACGCCAGCCGGGAATAAAGCTGCTGAGAAGCCCCCGGCACTAACACTTGGAGCCGCCAGCTTGACGGCCAGCTTGTCGAACAGCCGCAAGGAGGCTTGGTTGCCTGGCGATATCGTGGTCTCGATGTATTGTGCCCGCTTCCCGCTTGGGCTCGAGAGCAGCGCGCCCAGCAGCCCCTCCGCAATTCCTTGTCCCCTGTATGGTTCGGCCACTGCAATCTGCCAAACGAATAAGGTCTGAGGTTTGCCTGGTGGAAAGTATGCTGTAACAAAACCTGCAATCCTGCTATCCGACTCGGCTACCACACAAGTATCCGAAAAGTACTCACAAAGCATGATGTAACAGTAGACCGAATTAACATCCAGCTTGCCGCTGTCAACTACGATTGTCCAGATCGCCTTCCCGTCTTCAATACGAGGCTGTCGATAATGACAACCGTCTGCGCTTCGCTCTTCTGCAGCCATCGCACTTCTCACCTCTTGTCTTCTGTAATAGATGCTTCGGCCGCTCCGCCCATATACCACGTTTGCCTGAACCGGCTCAGGAAGGCTTGCAGTCGGGGACTCTGCGGATTCTCGAATATTTGCTCCGGCGTCCCTTGTTCCACAAGCGAGCCTCCATCAGTGAAAATGATGCGATCGGCTATTTCCCGCGCGAAATCCATCTCATGGGTAATCAGCATCATGGCCATATCTCCTGTCGCGGCAAGATCCTTAATCACAGTAAGCACTTCACCCACTAATTCAGGGTCGAGGGCGGATGTAGCTTCATCGAATAACATCACCTGCGGTCGCATAACGACTGCCCTGGCTATAGCTACCCGCTGCTTCTGGCCGCCTGATAGACGCGAAGGATATTCTTTCGTCTTGTCAGATAAACCGACCTTCTCCAGCATCTCAAGAGCAGCCTGCTCGGCATCCTTGCGGCTCATCCCTAACACCTGCCTGGGCGCTTCCGCCACGTTCCGCAGGATGTTCATATGAGGGAACAGGTTGAAATGCTGGAACACCATTCCAACCTTGCTGCGCACACTATGCAGATGCTTCTCATTGGCCGGAACGAGCTTACCGTCCACTTCCCGATGCCACAACAGCTCCCCGTCCACTTCAATCGTGCCGGATGTAGGGGTTTCCAGTGTCATTAGCAGCCTGGCAATGGTCGTTTTCCCTGAGCCGCTCGGACCAATAATAGCTACCTTTTCACCTGGGTACAGATCCAGATCAATTTCATTCAGAACATGAACCTCTCCGTACGATTTACTCACTTTTCGATAGCTTACGACTGGCTGTTCCATATGATTGCCTCCCTCCTATTTTGTTTGGAAATGCCTCTCAAGCTTTCCGACCAGCAAGGATGAAGGGTAACTAAGCAGAAAGAACAACACTCCGAGCAGAGTAAAAGCTTCCATATACTTAAACGATCCCGCCCCAATCGACTTGGCTGTTGTTAGCAGCTCTACTAGTGTAATAGCCGATAAAATGGGGGTTTCCTTGAACATGGTGATCAAATAATTGCCCATTACGGGAATAATCGGGGGGATGGCTTGAGGCAGAATGACCCTAATCCATTTCTGTTTGTTGTTAAAATTAAGCGCCGTCGCAGCCTCCCATTGTCCTCTAGGAACGGCTTCGATGCCTGAGCGGTATACTTCCGACATATACGTGCTGTAGTGCAGCCCTAAACCGAGCACTCCGGCCGTAAAAGGAGACAGCGTAATTCCATAAAGCGGGCGTGCGTAAAATAATATCAGCAGCTGGATCAGCAGCGGAGTGCTTCGAATAAATTCGATCCAGGCTACTGCCGTGTAAGACAGCAGCTTATGTCTTGATCTTCTTGCTAATGCAAGGGGTAAGCCTACAGCAGCAGCTACCGCAAATCCGGCCACAGTTGCAGCAATTGTAATTGGCAGTACAGCCAACAGCTGAGGAAGAATTTCTAATGCATACTTCCAGTCCCACATCTGTTACACCCTCCCCCTTGCTAATCTGCGTTCTACAAACCGAACGATCCATGTCAAGGAGTAGGCTAACACAAAATATATAACGAGCAGCATAGCAAAAATCTCCGGTGTCTTCGAGCTGTCAAAGCTGCGCAGCACCATTCCTTGGTATGTCAGATCCATTAATGTAATTAAATAGACCAGCGATGTTCCCTTGAGCAATTCAATTTGCAAATTACCGAAGGCAGGCAGCATGCGGACGATAGCCTGAGGCAGGATGACACGCCTCATTCTGCACCACGGCGTCATATTGAGCGCAGTAGCCGCTTCATACTGGCCGCGCGGCACCGCCAGAATCGAGCTGCGCACCACTTCCGAGCCATAGGCGCCATAATTAAGACCAAGCGCCAGGACCGCTGCCATCATCGCCGATATCCTTATATCCAGCACTATAGGAAGAGCGAAGTATAACCAGAACAGCTGCACCAACAAGGAGGTTCCTCTGAAGGTCTCCACATAGATGGTGCTTGCCGCCCGAACTCCCCGAAGCTTCGAGAGTCTGGCAAGACCCGCCAGAAACGCCAGCAGCAGAGCCAATCCAATGCCATACAATGTAATTTGCAACGTAACAAGCGCTCCCCTCAGAAGGGAGGGGGCGAATTCAACAATCAAAGCTCCAAAACCCATACCGATCACTCTGCTGCAAGCTGTTCTGCAGTCATGTCACCAGGCAGTTCCTGCTCTGTGAACCCGAAAGGCTTCAGAATTTCCAGAAGCTCGCCTGATTGCTTCAGCTTCTCCAGCTCACTATTGAAGGCCTCTCGCAAGGCCGTATCTTCTTGTCGGAAGGCTGCCGCTCCGTACCCTCTAACGCTCTTTCCGTCGATCTCGGGCTGCTTGAAATCTGCAACCCGTTCCAGCTTGTCGTCCTTGGCTGAATCCAGCATCGCTTGCAGCGCTGGGCCTGTCATGGTCACCGCTTGCACACGCCCTGCCTGCAGGGCGGAGATAGCGGAAGGCTGATCAGGAACGGTTACAATCTGGTTATCGGGAACGCCTACCTTGGTCAAATATTCCTTCTCTATCGCTCCAACCATTACGGCTACTTTGGCTTCCTTGTTCTTGGCTATATCCTCGTAGCTCATAAGCTGAAGCGGGTTTCCCACTGCTACAGCTAGCGCTTCGCCAATGCTGTATTCGGGATTGGCGAATGCGACTTCCTTACTTCTCACGGGATTAATAAACATACCTGCGGTAATAATATCGAACCGTTTGGCCTTCAGACCCGGAATCAAGGAACCGAATTCCGTGAGAACGCCGTTCATCTCTTCAATCCCCAGATTCCTCAAAATAACTCTGGCAACCTCCACCGCTTCACCAGTAAGTTTGCCGTCGGGAGTGGCATAAGCGTATGGATTCTCGTTAGCGAACCCTACGTTAATGAATCCTTGCTGCTTGGCTTTCTCAAGCAGGTTTTCCTGATTGGTTGGCTTTTCACCGTTTGCATTTGTTTGGCCTTCCTCATTTCCGGAGGCACAGCCCACCAGCATTACCAGAGCCAGTGTCAAACATAGCGCGTACGAAAACAACTTCTTCAAATTGAAAACTCCCTTTTTCTCTTATTTTTTTGGGGCCCCGTATAAGGGTAACATGATTCGCATGCATACCTCACCCCGCAAAATCCGTGCTGAGGCCCCCTTAGCTCCCCTCTCCTCTACTCAGACAAAATTAGCAGACATATCCAATTAAATCCTCCCGGTTCCTCCACATTCCTCCCAAATTCTTAAAATTCAGATTTATAATGATAATCGAAGATAAATAGTCATAATCAACAAAAATAGATGATAACTATGGTTATCATCTAATATTTATGACATTACTAATGAATTTGATTGAATTTAACGATATTAACGATTAACATATTATGTATATTAACAATCCTTATTATTAATCTTTATAACTTCCTTTTATTTTAGCCATTTATATTTATAAGTTTCTTTTATTTCCGTTAATTGAAATTCCAATTCTCCCGACCAGATAAGCCCCTCCAGGAATCCGGTTTGCAACATACGACACGAGCATGGAACCCAGCACACAGCCAAGAAATTGGAGCAGAACACTCAACAAGCCCAAGCTCTTCAGCCCAAATGACAGGGGCATCAAGGCAAATATCACGAGCAGCAGCGGATGCACCAGATAAATGCCGAATGAATAACGGCTGACTGTCTCCAACACTAAGGGCACACGTCGCATTGCAGAAGCAGCGGCGAATAATAGCAGGATCATACTGGAGGTGAACATCAGCATATCGACTCTTTTGGAGGAATGGGCTGTAATCCAGCCCGATGTGTGCACCAGCAGCACAAGAGCCCCTGTAACTACGGGCAGCGTATACACCCATACTCGGAATCTACGCAATTGCTCGCGAAACCAGACTTCGTTGCGTCCTAAGTAATAAGCTCCTGAGAAGTATACAAGCCAGCCGGGGAAGAAGATCCAATACATTTTATCCCACATGTAACGGGCTGCCGCACCTTCATTCGGACTTGTAAGGTTGAAGAATCCCAGATAACCCACTGTAATTATAAGCGAAGCCAGCATAACGGACCGCGGCGAGAACCGCCCTGCGTAGCGTTGATACAGAGCGTGCAGCACATAGAATTGAAAGATTACTAGAATGAAGTAGCCGTGAAAATCCCCAAGAGCAATATGTCGCCACCAATAGTACCAGACTGCCTGCACAATGGGTATACTCTCGTTCACGGACATGTCGAGCCCTTTTAATAAGGCGTAGAAGGTTCCGAAGAAAATATAGGGCAGCAAAATATATTTGATTCTTTTCTTCCAAAAGCCCCCGGGACTTCCATTAGGATAAGCGAACGACAGCACGTACTCGGAGATGAACACGAATACAGGTGTGCCGAATGTCAATAACAAGCCGACTAATTCGACCCATTCTGTTCCATCATCATAAACTCTGTATAGTGCATGCAGCAGGGCAATGCTCAGGCACGCAATACTGCGCAGCACGAACATCTCCGAGTTTATTGAAGGTTTCATGACACAACCACCCTGTCCGCTTGAGTACTGATTGCTATCATCTCTTCCAATCCATCCTCGAGGGTATATTGCGGAGTCCAGAGCAGAACATCCCTGGCCCTGTGATTATTCAGAAAGCTGTGCTCGATGTCCCCTGACCGCGGCTTGTCATATTGCGGCTGAAGCATGCTTCGCGACAGCCTTGCCATCATTTTAGCAAGCTCATTCACCGAGGTAGGCATGCAGCAGCTAACATTGACAGTTTCCCCGTCTGCTCTATGAATCGCCTTTACTACTGCATTGGCTACATCCGCAACATAGACGAAATCCCGCGTTTGCTCGCCATCGCCATATATAACCGGACGTTCACCACGCAGCAGCTTATCCAGGAATATCGAGACGACACCTGCTTCACCCTCCGGGCTTTGTCGCGGCCCGTATACATTTGCAAACCGCAAGATCGTATATTTCAAACCATGCAATTCAGCAAAAAGCCTTATGTACGTTTCCGGTACACTCTTTGAGATGCCGTAACAGGATATGGGATTCATAGGGTGCTGCTCGTCAATGCTCAAGTAATGCGGTATACCGTATACAGCTGCAGAAGAGGCATATATAAGCTTGCTCACTCGATGTTTGACACATTGGCTGAGCACATTAAGCGTACCGAGAATATTCACCTCTGCATCCAGCTGTGGATTGCGTTGAGATTGTCTTACATCAATCTGGGCAGCCATATGAACTACAACATCCGGCTTCTCCCTGGCGAATACATCACCTAACGTCTCATCGCGAATATCATTCGTGTACAGGACCGCTGCCGAATTCAAATTCGACGATCCCGATGGGCCTGTCAAGCTATCTATGACTATAGTCTCAAGCCCTTCCCAGATTAACCGATCTACTACATGGGACCCTATGAATCCTGCGCCTCCTGTTACTAGTACCTTCATCCTGTTTTACCTCGCTTTGTCTGAGACCGTGTTGTTCGTCCTACACGTCTCTTTAATATTTTCATAACATATACAAGAATTATAGAAAAAGGAGTGATTGATTATGGCAACTTCCATCCCGGACGGTTCGGTCACAGCGGCTATGCTGGCAAACAACGCTGTCACCTCCGCCAAGCTCGACCCGGAAACAACCGGCATTGTAAACGTCCGATCATTCGGAGCTGTGGGTAACGGAATAACTGATGATACAGCAGCTATTCAGAAGACGCTTCTCGCTGGTGCTGCCGGCAATAAAGTCATATTCATACCTGCCGGAACCTACAAAGTGTCCTCCGCCAGAATGCGCAATCCTTCAAGCAATGAATGGTGGTGTCTGCGCGTTCCTTCAGGTGCTAATCTGTTCTTCGAGCCTGGCGCCAAGCTCGTGCTCGCTCCTAACCCGCCTTCTGATACTCGTGTCGTCGTTATCACTGGTGTTTCCAATATTACGATTACTGGTGAATTGGAGATTGATGGAAGCGCCTCAACCGTTAGAGGGAACGTTAACGACCAACTGCATGGCTTATTCATATACAATGCTCAGAATGTAAGCATAGAGTCTGCCTATGTTCATGATTGCTACAGTGACAATATATTCGTCGGCGGACTCGAGGAGACACCCTCAGTCAACGTAGTGATCGGATATGCACGCTGTGAAACAGCAGGGCGTAAAAACTTCGTTGTCCATTATGTTGATCAGCTCCATGTCGGAACGGCCGTGCTGAATAATACTCGCGGCGGTGCTCCCAAGTTCGCAGGGGAGAATTCTCTTGATCTCGAGCCCGATGATTTCAAAGGAACACGCAGCTTCTATCAACGCTTCGATTATTTGACTACAACCGGATTCGGTAATGATCTGTCTGCAGGCCTATCCGATGCAATCGCCAAGCAGTGGACACTGGATATCGGCACACTCGACATGCGGGTGGCGGGTACGACCGCTCCTGCGCTGTTATCCTACGGGTTGACCTTGAATATTGATCAATTGTCTGTTCAGTCGCTTGACGGCAAAGCAGGCTTCGGTCTACAGACCTTATACTCCCAGTTCATTAACATTGGCAAAGCACGCTTCACGAATATCGGCGGGCCTGCCATCTATGCGGCCGCAAGCGCCGGAGGGAAGCCCAGAGTAAGCATTGGCTCGCTTGAGCTGTTCGGTACAGGCTCGAAGCTGGCCAGCGGTATACGAATCGATGGCGGAGATTTGAATATCAGCTCTGTAGAAGCACAGGATCTTGCCGGCAGCAGCTTGCATGTGTTCACAACAGAGAACAATACAATGGTGAACATCGATAATATGATTGTCCGTAACAGCGGGGTCAATCAGGTCGTATTCGCATCCTCCTATGGAGCAGCCAAGCCTTATGTGCATCTGGGTAATGTAGCTGTATTCGACACCCGCACCACGAAGGTTAAGCGGATCATGGAGTTCGAGACGGCCGCTGCTATGCAGGGCACATCGTTCGGAACGATCTATAATCCTTATTTGATTCCGGAATGGTTCTCCACCTACGGCAATTTCAAGCGCTCTCTCCGGTTGGTTGGCGGCACTGTGCTGCCTGCTGTATTCCTAGTGGAGGGCTCTCCGGAAGGAATAGTCACAGCACCGGTTGGCAGTATCGCAATGCGCACAGACGGTGGAACGCAATCATCCATGTATGTAAAAGAAAGCGGAACGGGCAGCACCGGCTGGAAAGGAAAGTAATCGATCGTTAACGGCGTATAACACTTTTCCAATTCTGAATGCAAGTCTCGATTGTCTCAATGACACGCGCCTGCTCTTCCTCCGTCAAGGAGCTTCCGGAGGGCAGGCAAATGCCATTTGCGAACAATTGATCACTTACACTGTATCCCTCAAAATAGGGGAAATAGGTGGATCTGGCGAACAACGGCTGCAGATGGAGCGGCTTCCACACAGACCTTGCTTCAATATTATGATGGGCCAAGCTGGCCAGAATCGGTACGGCCGATACTCCCACTTCCCCTTCATCAATCGTAATAGCGCTCAACCAGCGAGTACTGCGGCCAAACGGTGCTTCTGGCATGAAATGAATGCCCTGGATCTCCCCTAGCCTGTCCCTATATCTCTCGAAGATACGGCGTCTGGCCTGGACACGATCGTCCAGCTGCTCCAACTGCCCGCGACCAACCGCCGCTAACAGATTGCTTAGCCGATAGTTATATCCCATCTGGGAATGCTGGTAATGGGCTGCTGCATCTCTTGCTTGAGTAGCCCAGAACCTCGCCTGCTCGAGGGCTTCAAGATCGTCGGATACAAGCATTCCTCCGCCTGACGTTGTAATAATCTTGTTCCCGTTGAAGGAATAGATCCCGTAACGCCCCCATGTCCCGCTTGCCTTCCCGTTATATGTAGCCCCCAGAGACTCAGCTGCATCTTCTATAAGGACGATTCCGTATCGTTCACAAACCTCTATGATGGACTGCAGATCCGCACTTTGTCCGTACAGATTAACGACTATGGCTGCTTTAACCGGAAAGCCCTGATCACTCATTTCCCTGCAAGCCCGCTCGAACGTAAGGGGACACATGTTCCACGTCTCCGGCTCCGAATCAACGAATACAGGCACCGCCCCTGCATACAGAATAGGGTTGGCACTCGCGACAAAGGTTAACGTCGAACAAATGACACGATCACCCGGTCCTACGCCTGCAAGACGCAGCGCCAGATGAATAGCAGCCGTTCCTGATGACAGGGCCACCGCTCCTGCGGCTCCGGTATATTCCGCCATTTCCCTTTCGAAAGCATCCACATGAGGCCCAAGAGGAGCAATCCAGTTGGAATCATAAGCATCGTTCATATATTCCTTTTCCCGTCCGCTCATATGAGGGGGGGACAAATAAATGCGTGGCTGCTGGCTGTTGTCTACCATGTGCTGCTCACATTCCTTCCGATTATTCATTCATTTAATGGGGTGAAGGGACCGAACCTGTCCTGAATTGTGGATGTCGATAAATGGGAAAATACGCGCTATCCTGTACAGCCAGGGGTCCCTGTGTCCGGATTTGCTCATACAGCTCAGGGAAAAACACGCGTTTGCCCAAATAATAGTCAAGCTCATTGTTCGTGCCAAAGCCTTTCTTGAATTGATACAGGCTGTCATTGCCGCTATACCCCCCGCCCAGATGGAACTTCTCGAAGCCTGCTTCCATTCCCCAGAGCGCGGCGGCATGAATGAGCATCTTGGTTGGTGCCCAATGCAGATAGTCCCGATTCCAACCGCTCAAATGATAGTGCATTCGCGGAAATTCATGCATAATCAGGCAGGCCGCTATAGCTGTCTCCCCGTGCATCACTTCAAACAGCTCCAAACGGCCTTCCAGCAAGCGGCGTGTGTCCTCCAGGAAGCTCCGCGGAAAATAATAAAAGGAGTCTGCCTGCAAATCCTGAAGGGTACCATAGTACAGCTGGGTAAAAGCGTCCATTCGATCAGCGAACTGACTTGAATGACGAATCGTTAGAGGAGACGAGCTCCACTTGCGAATATTCGTCTTATGATTACGGCAATACCGCTGGATCAGCTCTGATTCGGAGCCAACAGTCAAATCAATGAATGCTGTATTGCGGCTTAATTGCGACTCAACTGCACTATAATCAAACACATTGTCCAGCAAGGAATGAAACCTTACGAATTCTGTTATAATGCAGCGCTCCCGGCAATAAGCAGTGAATACTTCATTGAAGCTGCGGAATAAGGCTTCCCGCTCCGGTCCTGATGGTGCATCGGTAATGGGGCCCCCATAGCCGTAAGGGGTGCTGATATCATACCAATCTCCCCCTATACCCAGCTCACGCATAACTTCAAGATTATGAATCGAACGAAGCAGGTACGGATACAGGATCAACCTCCCGTCCCGCTTGTAAACGAACAGCTCCGCCTTCTGCTCGCCCTCAATCTCGTATAACCGGCAATATTCAGAGGTGAAATATATATCCTTGTCTGTCATCAAACTCAGATAATGATCCCAGTCCCTTTTATTAGAGCTATCCAGCACCTCGAAGTTATCCATAATACACCGCCCGTTCCTCCAGCTTCTTGTTCATCCGCACGCTTTCGCTGATCATAACCAGTCCACTGTCGCATTGAGCCAAGCCGGCATCGGGAGATAACAGCAGTAATCTGCGCTCTGGATCCAGATCTGTTAAAGCCGCTATAAGCGAGCCATTCCAATCCCAATCTCCGTTCTGTGTCTGAAGCCGGTAATACGATGCCCCCAGTCGCCCGACTTGTATGGTCCCTCGCTGCATTCTGATTCGAAGCGAAGAGAAGCCGTACGCGGCATGATGGGCCTCCGCCATCGGAAAGTCCTCTACTATGTATGGAGGCACACTGTCCATAACTGGTGAGTTCCCCCTCGAATAAAGACTTCTCTCATACCAATAAGTGCGATTGGTCTCCACGAAGCCCAGCCTCTTATACCATTCATAAGCATGCTCATTCCAGGCAAACACATCGAGTGTAAGCGTCCCTACCCCTTCCTTTAGAGCAAGCTCTTCCCCGTATGCAATCAGGCGGCTCCCTATCCCATAGCTGCGGTAAGCCGCATCCACGTTCAGATTGTTGAGCACGAACTGAGTTTCCAGTCTCCTCCATTCCGCGAAGCCGATCAGATGCTCCCCGTCATAAGCGCCAATCAGCATAGTTGCTGCGTGGGTGCGGCACCAGAACGCGGCCCGCAAATATTGCGGATACCCGGAACAGGAGAAGATCGTTCGGTTGTATTCTCTCTCTGGCATGGAGTCCCTCAATAAGCGGCATGCCTTCTGAATATCTTTGTCAGAGTCGAGCGGGCGGAACTGCACCTTCATACGGAGCCCTCCCTCGCCTGCAGCTGCAGCCTGTGGGCATCCAACGGAAGGTCATGCAGGCTGGGATTCTCAACTACATCCTCCTGACGAACAACTTTCTGTACGGTCTTCCATAGAATGCGAAAATCCTGTTGGAAGCTAAGCTGTTCCACATAGGTTACATCCAGTGATAGCCGGTCATTCCATGACAGTTTATTGCGTCCTGATACTTGGGCGAGTCCAGTAACACCTGGCCTTACTGTGAACCGAAGCCGTTCCCTCTCGGAATAATAAGGGGTGTACCTCATGAGCAGCGGGCGCGGTCCAATCAGGCTCATATCCCCTTTCAATACGTTGAGGAACTGCGGCAGCTCATCGAGGCTCAATCTGCGGATCACTCCCCCGAATTTGCTATACCTGCACTCATCGGATAAGAGCTCGCCATCCGGTCCATACAGGACGGCCATTGTACGGAACTTATAAATCTCAAAGGGACGCTCTGCCAAACCGGGTCTTTGCTGCTTGAATAAAATCGGGCTTCCTAATTTAATGCGAATGAGCAGGGCCACTACAGCCATAACGGGTGAGAAAATACATAATAAGATAATGGCTCCCACAATATCGCAGCTTCGCTTGAGCATACGGTACATCGAACTCCTCCTTAACCTTTTACATGTGACCATGTTGCCGCTATGAGTTAAACATCCGTTCCCGAATTGACCGGACCTGCACCGGATCTGCGCTCCAGTAATACACATCGCTTCCGACGAGGGGATCAGGCCCGCTGCTGTCTTTCCCAGGTATTTGCTCATATGCAAAGTCTTCCGTGTCCATCCCCTTGAACAACCAGGCCAGGCTGATTAAGTCCGAATCGCTGAAGCTTGTGTCCATCAAATCCTGCCTCCCGCTGCTAATAAGGGCAGCAAGATCGGGGAGATGCTCCGGCTTCAGCAATTGTCTGGCTACGGCCCGAACAATGCGGAATTGCGCGATCTGACGACCAAAATCGCCCCCTGGAACCGAATACCTCTCCCGTGCCAGGAACAAAGCATGCTGTCCATCCAGATGCTGGTCACCTTGCCGAATCACGATCTCCGGTGTAATCGTAACGTCCTGCTCGATGTACATCTCAATTCCGCCAATCTTATCTATGAAGCTGCTGACTCCGGCAAAATTCGTCTTGATGTAGTGATGGACCGGAATGTTCAGGAAATCACTGACCGCCTGCGCGAGCGTCAGCGTTCCTTGATGATTGCCGCCCTTAGCTTCGCCTACGCTGTGGGCATGGTTGATCTTCGTGTAACCTACGCCCTGGACGTACACCCTGGTGTCTCTTGGAATCGATACGATATTGACCTTGCGGCTGTTCGGCATCACATGGACGACCATAATCGTATCTGCCCGCGAGCCCTCTTCTCCCCACGTATCTGTTCCAATCAATACGACATTGAAGGAATTGGCTGAGTGGGTCGATTTGGAATTCGTTGAAGCAGCCGGGGTTGGTGCAGCTGCTATTGATGTAGTATGGCTGGTGTGCGTCTGATCGGATGGGACTGCTGATTCGTCAGAGCGAGCAAGGGGCTCATCCAGCTCGTTGTCCTCCTCTGTAGCTTGATCATCCGACACGTATTCGCTCTTGCCCCAATCGTGCGGAATCGGCTGCGGCATGGCCAGTGCCTTCGGAGCACCCGAGCGAAAATGCCGCTGCGGGCTTAATCCGTACAGCATGCTCCCCACGCCAACCAACAAGATAATCAGCCCGATCACACTGAATTTCCATCGTTTGCTCATGACCGCCTCCTGCTTAAGCGCATGCTGCACGAGTCATGTTCCAGCATGCAGCTCTACCTTCACCCGTTCACGTTGTTCGCGTTCGCGCTCCCGATCACGATCTGGCTCCACAGATGGAGGCTCCTCCTGCACACCGAGGTAGCTTGGAACGAGCTGCTTGAGCAGTTTTTTCACTTGATAGCTGCCTGCTGCAACTTCATACCTCTTCGTCAGATTCTCCAGAATCCCGAGAACCATCATGAGCTCCGAACGCGGAATATTTGCGGGTCGGCTGACCATGATCCGATCGTTGGTCGTAACCATAAGCCCTTCCTCTTCCGTAAGCAGCTCTTCGTACAGCTTCTCCCCTGGCCGAATGCCAGTGACCACAATCGGAATATCCTTCTCCGGCTCAAGTCCCGACAAGCGGATCAAGTCTTTGGCCAAATCATATATGCGAACCGGCTTGCCCATATCCAGCACGAATACTTCGCCGCCTTGCACTAGCACACTGGCCTGAATAACGAGCTGTACCGCTTCCGGAATGGTCATGAAGTAGCGGACCATATCCATGTGAGTCACGGTTACAGGCCCCCCTGCCTCAATCTGCTTCTGAAACAGTGGAATTACACTGCCCCGACTGCCAAGCACGTTGCCGAAACGAACGGCCGCGAAGGCTGTTTTACTGGAAAGATTCATATCATGGACGATCATCTCAGCAATGCGCTTGGTCGCTCCCATGATGCTTGTAGGATTGACCGCCTTATCGGAGGAGATGAGGATGAAACGTTTGACCCCGTACTTGTCACTCGCCGCCGCAACATTACGTGTGCCGAGGACATTATTCTTGATGGCTTCAGCCGGATTCGTCTCCATAAGCGGAACGTGCTTATGCGCGGCAGCATGGTAGACTAGCGTAGGCCGATAGCTGTGAAATACACTTTCAATTCGGGATATGTCCTGAATATCTGCGATAATGGCATGTACGGACTGACTCGGGAACAGCCTGCGAAGCTCGCCCTCGATCAAATAAATACTGTTCTCCCCGTGGCCGACAAGCAGCAGCTCCTTCGGTTTGTACATCGCTACCTGACGGCATAGCTCCGAGCCTATCGAGCCTCCAGCGCCGGTTATCAGAACGGTTTCATGCTCCAGGCTTTCCCGGATTTCCTTGCCATTAATCTCAACGGGCGCCCGTCCTAACAGATCGTTCACAGACACCTCGCGAATCATATTGACCGACATTTTGCCGTTCAAAATATCCGACATGCTGGGCAGCAGCTTGATCTGAGCTTTAGTAGATTTGCAGATTTCGAGAATGTCCGTTACCGCCTGGCGAGAGGCAGCTGGGAGAGCAATTACGATATAGTCAATATTCATCCGCTTAACTGCTTCAGGGATATGACTGCGTGTACCGACGATGGGCAAACCCATAATCTCCAAATTTTGCTTAGCCGGATCATCATCTACAAAAGCAACGGGGGTCATGAATTTGAATCTAGAATGTTTGATATCCTTGGCGATCAGGATTCCTGCCTTGCCCGCTCCAATGATCAACAGCTTAGCTCCCTCGGTCAGCGGCTCCTTCGTTCTCATGAATTGGTCGCCCAGCAGGCGACTGATCATGCGTGAACCTGCGATACCGAGGAATACATAACCTGCGGCAGAATAAATCGACAGCGGCAGACGATAAGAAGGCACGATAAGATGCGCAAGCATATTCGCGGCAAGCACACCTGCGAACGTCAGCGCACTTACTTTTAGCAGCAATACCATCTCCTCGATACCGGTGTAGCGCCATATGCTGTGATACACTCGAAACCCGAAGAAGCAAATAGTGTGCACCGTTACATGGATCAAAATCGCATAGGGGAGCATGTGCAAGTACATCACAGGGATATCGAACTCAAACCGAAGCGAGAATACGAACCACAGAGAAGCTGCCACAATTGCCGCATCCAACAAAGCCAAGCGCACTAGACGAGTCTTAATGACCATTTCTTTCACCCTCATCGACCGAATGATTTCCACAACAACAACCAGGCGTCCATAGACTGCATGTTGGCACGCCGCTTACAAGTGACAAGAATTGGACAGAAGCTCGGATCCTAAAACAGATTAATGCTCTCCTGATCGTGGCACTACCGATACGGGCTGGGCAGCGGGCGCTTCATCTTCTGCTTTTATTCGCAGCGCATCGGAATAAATCACATCCATCTCCTGCATCACGGATGGCAAGCTGTAGTCAACTAATCGCGCACGACCTGCGGCTCCCATTCTGCCCGACAGCGCAGGCTGATTACGCAAACGGATAAGGGCATCCGCTGTCGCAGTGTTATCGCCGACAGGAACCAGAATGCCTGAGACGCCTTCGGCCACCAGGTCGCGAATGCCGCGAATATGGGTGCCCAGCACTGGCTTACCCGCCGCCATAGCCTCCATAATCGCTCGCGGCAGCCCTTCGCGATGGGATAAAAGGGCTACCGCATCACAAGCTTGCAGCAGATCAGGGATGTCTCGTCTGTATCCGAGCATATGCACCCGATCCTGCACACCCAGCCGCTCTGCCAGTGAGATCAGCGCTGTTTCCAGATGCCCCGTTCCCGCTAGGACGAGGTGGATGTCGCTTCCTTGAGTACCCGCTTCTCCTAATGCCTCGATCAACTGCCTCTGATTCTTGTTCGCATTCAATTCCGCTATACAGAGCACGATGTAAGCATCCCGAGTCTGATTCTGAAGATGTGGCAGGTTCAGCTTGCGCCTGGCATCGCGTTTTCCGTTCGGATTGTCCTCCAGCTTCCCCCCATAGGCTTCAAGATCAATCCCTACACCCGGGACGTAAACCACCTTCCCCTGTACCTTGAAGTTCAAGGCCCGCTCCCAATCCTCGCCATTCATAGTGATCAAGATATCCGTCCATCGCGCCATCATTCTTTCGAGCGGATAATAGAGGAGCCAGTTCAGCAGCGGTGCCCCCTTGTGAAAATGGAAGCCATGAGCCGTATAAATCGTACAAGGTACGCCGGCCCTTCTCGCTGCGATTCGCCCCAGAAGTGCAGCAACCGGCGTGTGGACATGTACGAGCTGGAACTTCTCTTGGCGGAAGCTGTCCGTTAGCATCGCGAGAGCTTTCAGGTTCTCCTTGCGAAGCGGACTGCGGCAAATCGGGACATCGTGACAGATTACTCCTATCGCTTCGAGCTGCTCCCGTCCTTCACCGGATTGCGCATAGGCGTGCACCTCGCAGCCCTTCTGCTGCAGCAGCTTCATATAAGGAATATGGAAACCGGTAAAGTGTCTATAGATCGATGCTACCCATGCTGCCTTAAGTGGAACGCCAGTCCTATCTTGCATGCAGATCTTCCCTCCCTTCATGAGTAGAAATTGCTTGAGCTTGCGTTACATCGCTGCCCGGTAAAGCCGTAAGTCGAATGCATGCTGCATTCAGGGCCATCATGAACCACCAGTACCGTTGAAACAGCGCCTCAATGCCCATAGACAAACCAATCATCGCGGCATGTGACAACAGAAAAGCTAATATAACCGGACGATGCACAGGCATAGCTGCTTGGTATGAGCGAATGCCGATGAAGAAAAACCAAACCATGAACCCGCCATACACAAGGAAACCCAATAAGCCGAATTCTGTTATAAACCACATGGGCGTATTGTGAATGATGATTCCGAGATTGAGATTGTAAGTCCCCAGACCGATGCCAAAAAGCGGGCTCTGGGCGATCCACTCGAACGCCTTGGTGAGAATATCAAGCCGTGATTGAATCTGCGAAGGCCGACTCGCCATCGAACTCAGGATGTCCAGATAAGCCGGGCCCTTGTATATAAGCAGCACCGTGAAGGCTGCTGCAAAGCCAAGTCCTACCTTGATCAGGCGAGCCGGCTTCACAATCGAGAGTGTCATTAAGATGAGGAAAAGCCCGATCCAGGAGGAGCGTGAGAAGGTTATCACAATTCCACCTGACAGCGTCAAGGTTGCAAGCTGGCTCATCCATCCGCTGAGCAGCCGTCTCGAGCCGCCGCTCGTCATAATATGGACAGCAAAGGCCGTAACGAGTAGACCGCCGTATGCATTCGGATCAATCAACATGCCGGATAACCGGCCATCCTGCACCATGAAGGGAACACGCACACCGCTGAAGAAGGCGAATAATGCAGTTGCGTTCATCCACAGAACGCTGAGCAGGAATATCCTCAGCAAACGGTACAATCGATCCCAGCTATCCACCGCTTGAGTCAGCATGATGTAGGTAAGCAGGAGCAGAACGAATCCAAAATCCTTTTGCAGCAAGGCATATTTGGATATAAACCCGTTCTGCCACATCGCTACGAAGGATGCGAATAAGAAGATCAGCAGCATCCCCCAGTGCCAGGAGCTGAACATGCGGCGATCGATCTTGAGCTGCATGCCCGCTGCGGACAGCCCGATAAGCAGGAACATGTCTGAGGGGGCAAAGCGGAATGCACCTCCAAAATCGAATTGAGCAGGCAAGCATACGACATACCCTGCAACCGCAATCTGGAATAACGATCCGGTTGTGAATTTGATCCGTTTTGTATCATTTTTGCGAAGCGTGTTCCATGCTAAATACAAGGACGACATCTTATCCCCCAATTCGAGGAAGCTGCACCAGCTGTTATGCCGCTGCTGCTTCCCCATTTACTCTTCTTTTTTCCTTATTCATTGCGTAAATCAACAACAGCACACTCCCTCCCGTCTGGACAAGCAAGGAAACCATCGTGCCGGCAGCAGCTCCCACCAAGCCATAACGCGGAACAAGCAGGAGACAGGCCGCCGCATTACTCCCCGCAGTACACAGAAAAAGGGGAATTTGCAGGCTGAAGGTTCGGGTTGCCGTGATGCCATACCACAGGAATGATGAAACAAAGATGAGTAAGGTCGAGAGCAGCATCCATAAGAACACCTCCATCTCGGCAGCAAGCTCGCGATTGTATAACAAGGTGAGCAGCTCCGTTCCAAATGCCCATCCCCCTATACATCCCAAACCGCCAAGCAGAACCCCCATCGTGATCATCCGGACTAGTAAACGGACAAATAGGGAGTACCGGCCTTCGGTGAACCATTTTGCCAGACGTGGTGTGTACGCCTCGCCAAGTGCCGTTACTACCACGTTGCAAGCTACAATCATATAAGCGAGTGAAGCGTACACCCCAAGATCATGCTGTCCCCTGAAGTAAGCAATCGAATAATGAGGGATATTCGCATTCAAGGACATGAGCGCAAGCACGATGCCCAGCGGAGCGCTTGCGCGAACGAGCGGTTTTAATTGCTTATAAGCGAACACAGGCCGGGTTGCTACCAGTTGGCGTGCCTTGCGGAAATCGTACCCGAGCATAATACAGAACCACCCGATAATCATGGTGAGCAACGACAGAATAAGGCTTTGTGTCGGTATGTATACCAGAATGAAACTAATCGTGGATATGATGCCTTTGGATATTCTGGAGAAGGTTATCGAATCCAGCTGCTCCTGCTTCTGACAAACTCCCAGCAGCAAGTCGCTGATCGATTCAATAAATCGATACGTGCTGATCAGGACAATTACCAGACTCGTATTACGGTCGAATCCGCCTAAGAGTGCTATGCCAACCGTGATGGAGAACGCAGCGGCACTCGTTAGCCAGCGAAGACCGATGTAGGATCCGAACGTATGCTTGCCGGACGAATTCACGATCCAGACTGAACGCAGGTGCAGATGCGACAGCATGAAGATTGGAGCCGTGATGGCGAGTCCGAGTGCATATTGTCCGATGTGCTCAGTAGAGCCGAATTTGTTCAACAAACTCACAATAACGAACTGAGCTCCCGCATAGACGATGCTGCCGAGCAAATAACGGATAGCCAGAAAGGTCATCTGTCCTTCCCTGCCGAGGAAGCCCACGATGCGAAGTCTTCTCCACTGATCGCATAGCTTTTGTTATCGCCTTTTTTGCTGCTCCGGCCTTTTCTGTTCAACACGGCTCCTAACAGGTGGGCGCCTTGCTTTTCCAGCAATAGCTTGGCACTGTTCGTATGCTTCTGCAGCACTTTGCCGGATTGAACGACAAGCAGCACTCCCTCTGTCATAGAGGACAGGATCAACGCATCTGAGGAAGGCAGCAGAACCGACGAGCCATCGATAATCAAGGTGTCCCACTTGTCATGAAGCTCAGCGAGCAGATGCATCATCCCATTAGAGCCGAGCAGTTCAGCAGGATTCGGAGATAACGGGCCAGAGGGCAGAACACATAGTCCTGGCGAATCCCTGATCTCATACACGCAATCCGCCAGCTTGGCCTGATCCACGAGGATGCTTGTTAAGCCGGTAATGTTAGGCAGGTCAAAGGCCTCATGAACCGCGGGAGTGCGCAGGTCCCCATCAATGAGCAGCACCGTTCTTCCGGTTTCCGCTATAGCGACAGCGAGGTTAACGGCTACTGTCGATTTGCCCTCCCCGGGAAGAGAGCTTGTGACCAATATCGAGCGGATCTCGCCGCCTACCCGGGTATAGCGAATATTAGTCCGAATCGCACGGAACAGCTCCGCATTAGCTGATTTCGGTTCGGCCTGGCAGTACAATCGAGGTATCCTCTTTCTCATATTCGCTCTCCCCTTCTAAGGATTTATGTCTGCGCAGTTTGCGCCTCCATTTGCGCGGCTTCAGCTTCCCGACCGTGCCTAATAACGGCAGCTGCAGCTCAAGCTCGATGTCCTTTGTACTGCTGACGGTTTTGTCCATCATCTCCCGCACAATCGATATTCCGATTCCCGCGACAAGAGCAAGTCCGAAGGCAACCACCATGTTGAAGAATGGCTTGGGTGTAACCGGAATGGGCTCGGACGGCACCTTGGCTTGATCCAGGAACAGAATATTGTCCACACCCATGATGGACCGGATATTCCCATAGAACGTCTCGGCAAAACCATTTGCGATATCACTCGCCCTCTTTGGATCGGAATCTGTGGCGATTACCGTCGTGAGCAATGATTCACTGCTCGTCCTTGTCTTGATTTTGGTAAGCAGCTTTTGCGGTGTCATGTCGAGATCCAGACGTTTCACCACCTCTTCCGCGATCCGGTTGCTTCGAATAATCTCACCGTAAGTTGTAACCAGCTTTTGTCCGGCCACAATGTCATTCACGGCTTGCTGCTGTCTGTCTCCTTGGATGAGCAAAGACGCGGTCGCCTCATACTCAGGCTTCAACACGTAGTAGCTGATGTACCAGGCAAAAGCAAGCGCAGCAATCGACAAAGTGGTGATGAACCACAACCGACGCCTTACAAGTTTCACAATGCTGCCCAATTCAAATTCCATCCGCGATTTCTCCTTCGTTCGACTTGTTTCTGATCCTATTGAAAAATTGCTTTTACACTATCATCTTATTCTCATCCTTCCAGGATATGTCCAAGTTGATGTAAAATCTTATATCACAGGACAAGTAGATCGAATGGAACGAAATAAACCCGAATCAAGATGAAAATAGCTTGCCGGCACACTGTATGGACAAGCTGCAAGCGTTGTACGGCAAGGGTTTATGCCTCATCACTTCGACCCATGCCCCTGTACCTAAGCCTGTACTAGAACACCTCAGCCGTTGCTTGTCTAAATACCTAAGCTTGAACGGTATGTTTGTATCCTTCGATCTGCACACAAAGAACCGCTCAGGAATGGGCAGTCCCTGACTGAAGGACCAAAAAAGGCCCCCGATCCCAGTAAGGGAGCAGGCGCCTAATGATTCATCTTTTCAGTTGTGAGTTTCCTTCTCCTTTCAAAGTTAAGACCACAAGCAAAAGCGCCATCCTCCAGAGGATGACGCTTTTGCCGTTCCGCTATTCTAACACCCACACTCCCCTGACGGGGAGCGACTTGATACGTTTATACATACACTTAGGCATAACCTGGTTTCAATCCACACTTCCGCTTTCGGCACCTCGCGCGGTTCCCCACGCGAGGTGCCGAAAATGAAGCGGCTGTTTGTTCAGCTAGCATATCTCTCTGATCTTAATACCCGAAGGAATATGATCCTTCATTACATGAATCTTGTAATCTTGAATGGATCGGGGAGGCCCCTCTGATATCCGTTCTGCGGCGATCCGCTCGAACAGGTGGTGGGCGTGCGCATTGCCGAGGCCTGTCTCATGCTCGAATACAACGAGCTTTCTGACTGTCATCATCCCCCGCGATGCAGAACGGTCATGCTCGAACATATTGGAGATAGCTTCCCACAGCAAATCCAAATCCGCCGCAGTGAAGCCGGTCTTACGGGCCAAGTACGCCGATACAAAACCATCCATACGGTATAACGCATAAGGAATCATGTGCTTGCGTCCTATCTCGCGCTCCTTGTCTTCTCCTTCCTTGGTGACGGCCTGACGGGTAATGGTCACCTCCTGGGAGAAGATAGGCTCGATACTGCGAGAGAAGGTGAATTGAACCGGTCCTCTCACTTGTCCGCAATTCACTCGTGTATTCATAACCGCTCCGAATGTGCGAATATCATAGAAGTTGTCGCACATCCACTGGGTCAAATGTTTCGCTTCCGTGCGGTCCTTGGGGGCCAGTTCCGGTTTATCTGCATCCGCGGGTCGTAAGGAGCGGTATGCCATGCGATTCCTCTCGTTTAGTACCGCCCCTTCCGTCACATAGATTTTGCAGCCCTCCGCCTGCTCCCTTGCAATTTCTACATAATTGCGCACTTTTCGCTTGAGGCATACATCCGTCACAATTCCATGCCCGGTCTCCGGATCGATCCGCGGCATATTCCCTGCATCTGGATCACTGTTTGGATTACCGTCCTTGACATCGAAGAAGAGCGAGAAATCAAAGCGTCTATCCAATGCTTGATGCCGGTCTCTCTTATCCGTCACCTTATAATCCCCCTTTCACTTTCAATTGTGTTGTGTCAGGCTCTTTCTCAGCACACGCAGGTTCTTGACGCATTGTCCGTTACTCTGCTACCTTGACCTCTGCCTTTGTGCTGCCTGAGAAGAAATCTTGCTTCTGATGATAGTAGCCGAGCATGAACATCCCTTGCTGATTCATATCCAGTCGAATTGGAAACACCTCAATCGGCCCCAATATCTCCTGAATCTCTCGATCCCGGAACTGTCCGTAATCGGCTTTGGATATATGATGCTGAGACAGCTTGAGCAGCATAGGGAACACTGCTGCCGGCGTTGCAGATGCTGCAGAGAAATAACGATTCTTAATCGTGGTATTCAGCTTGTTATATCCCCCTGATGCCTCCAACTGCGTACGCTCAAGAACGGCGAACAAGCGACCCAATCGATAAGGTGAACTGTTAGTGGACTTATTCAAGCTCACGGACAAAACCTCCTTCACAGATTCAATCTGATGGATTCTTGCATACCGGGCCAAGTAAGCCTTGAGGATTGAGGCGCGAATGGAACTGACATTCAGATCGGCTCGGATTCGATTCATAATGGATACATAGAGGGAGTAAGGATATCCCTTTCCAGTAACTACAGCAGCGAATAAGTCTCCAGCAAGAGCCGGAGAAACACCTGCTCCTGATTTCTTGCCATCCAGTCCGGTGCGGGTGGTCTCAGCCAATATACGTGAAATTGAGGGGTAGAGAAACTGCTCCGGCTGCACAATCTCCAAGTCAGCCCTATGCTCTATCAGCTTCCGCAGCATGGAACCGAACCCTCCCTCCCAGTGAAATCGGATTGAGAGTCTTGCGTTATTAGGCGATAATCCAAGCACATGGAAGGGGACTCCATTCGGAGGCAGACTGATGTTGGTTATGGGCTTGCCCCTTCTGATGTGGAACAGCACATCCCTCATCGCAGCAATTGTTGTTGTCGTCGTAAACTCCTCAAGCCCCGATTCCTCATATGGATTGCTGCCAATAATCCCTTCCCTGAACACTTGCTCTGCAGCCTTAGCCTCAGGACCCGTAGTCCAGAATACAATGGTCATATCTCCTATATCACGAATACAATTCAGATCAGAAGCTAATAGATCATTAAGCGCTGTCGTATACCCGAATGCTACTTCACGACTAATTGGAGCGTTGTAGCTCTGCTCTTTATTGTAGGAATCAAAGGATTGCTTGTTGAAAGAGACAACCGCCGCGCCGCTTGGCTGTGCCCCTTTGACTCCCCTGATCTTGTTGTCGTGAATGCGTGAGATCCTTACATTCGAATGGCCTGTAACCAGACACTGCCCTAACATATCCGAATCGCTGTCTGCTTGCTCCTGACTGGCAATCCAGCCTTGTCGAACAGAGTCATGCTCGTGAATAAATGATTGCTTGCCTTCCAGTCGGAACACGCATACTTGATCCATACCTGAATCCAAACCAGACATATGCTGTTGAAGCGCGCGAACCTCTCTCACCTTACTTGCATTCCACTGATCGAAAAACGAATGAACCGCACGAGCCTCCTCTCCCTCACAATGAGCCAAGATGGAATGATGCAGCTCCCTACTTAGGCTGAACTTGCGGTTGGCTTCTTCGAGCTTCGCTTCGCTTATGTAGTATCCAAGCAAATATTCAACCTTGTCACATAAGAAATAAGGCTTGAAATTCGATTGCCTTGCTGATTGCTCCGGCACATGAAGGGATAGGGACACCCATTTTTTCCCCTGCCGCTTTCTTAGATCTATCACCTTGAGCAGGTCACCATCAGCTGAAATTTCGAGTACATAGGACACTTTGGCTATTGAGAAATAAGGCTCACATATTGGGGAAGCAGGATCCTGCAGCAGGTACTCGTACCGTTCGTATAAAGCTTGAATAATCATGAACTCCCCACCTCACCGCTTAAGGTCTGGAATTTCGACAATTCCATGGCGCATCGCTGCGCGAAAAAATTGCGGCGTCATCTCCTCCTCATAATCAAGGTCCCACAACATCCAGCCCAAATCCTTGTCAGAAATCTCATAATAATAGGATTTTGGACATGCATCTTTAGGCTCAAGAATTTCAAAATTGGCAGCAAATTCCCGACAGCCAAGGTAAGGTTGATGGAATGTCTGCCCCTGCCTGGCTCTCCGTAAAAACATACCGTAATGCTTCTCAGGAAGGTCTTCTCCCCCTGCTTTCTCCGTGAGGACAAAATGAGCCTCAATGACATAGGCAACCTGTCTGAGCAGTAAGGTTGCTCTTTGCTGTCGTTCTTCTGTAATAAGTTGGGATAAAGGGCTCATCCCCGATTTCATAGCCGCTTGTACGAGACGAGGGGAAATTTTATTTTCTAGTTCATTTCTCCTGATCGTGTCAAAGCGAATTTCATTCAAAACATGAATACGATCGATAACCCATCTGATAGCTGGCTTCCAATGAATGGATTCGAGCAGCCCTCTTGCTGCGGAAGGTGTCATTACATCATAGCTGACTCGTTCAACCTTCATTTCCGGCCTGGTGAAGCAAGCATATTCGCCCCAGACCTTCAATCTGATTCCAAATCCCATAAAACCTCCTGGCAGAAAGAAGCAAGCCTAGCTCCCCTACTAGTTAAATATGCCTGCTCCTTAAGAATGATACCTGCTCAGAAAAAAGTGTGTTTTCACACATATTATATAGTTAATTCGATGGATACAAAATGAATCCTGCTTTTTTTTCA
>JARBUQ010000103.1 GCA_029239545.1 Paenibacillus sp. | reverse complement strand
TCTGCCCGTCGATTGACAGCGCACTGAATAGAGACATCAACATATTCACCTGCAGCTTGCATGAAAGGTGCAGCCGTGCGATTGCCGAAGTTAGCTTCCATATAGGCAAGCATAGGACTGTGCTTGAAACGTACTGCAGGATCCGCTTGCAACACTAGCGCACTCTCTTGCTCCACTCCCAGCTGCTCCGCCGATCGTTTGAGTCTGATCAATGTTCTGACCGTAGGGTTGAACAAATCTAGCTCCTCTGGCTCCTCAGATGCCTCATGATCCCGATCCCCACTGACCGTAATGGTTACTCTCTTACAATGAACCATCAACTGTTCCAGCACCCGATACTCTTGAGGTGTGAACCCGTGAAACCCGTCTACCCAAACCTCAGCGCGCGACATAAAACCCGTGTCTCCCACTTGCTCTGCAAGCAGAGTCAAATAGTCCTCGGAATCCACATACAATTGCTTGAGCTGCTCCTCAAATTTCCCGTATATCCATCTGAGATCATGCAATTTATCCGCAGAGGCGGAGGAAGTGTGCTCCAGCCCGATCTGCTTGCCAACATGATGCTCAAGCTTGGATGTATCAATTCCATAACGCCTGAATTCTGTGAACAGCTTATTCAGATTGTCTATAAATCCGGCCTTCTCGGCAGATCCGTTGAACAAGCGAAGCTGATCCTTGTGCTGCTGCAGAATGCGGTGCAATAACATCGCCTTCCCGCTGTCATCTATATGTATGCGAGCCATCCCGCCTGTCTCCTGCATAACTCTAAAAGCCAATCTGCGGAAGCTGAGCACCTGCGCTCGAATCAAGCCCTTCAGTCCAGGCGTCGACACAAGAGCCGCTTCTGCCTGGAACGTCGCCTGTTCGGGAACAAGCAGGATAATCGGATCTCCTTCTGGTGCTTGAAGAAGCTGATCACGAATGTCGTCCAGACAATGGTGAGTTTTACCGCTTCCTGCCCGGCCGATTACGTATCGAATCCCCATGTTAAACCTCCTGACAAAACAAGTGTTCTCTTTTTACTCTATTCTATCATATTTGCACAGCTCTTGCTTTTCCATTAATTGATTCAAAAAAAGAACCTATCTATACCGTTAGGTTCTGATTCAGGATATTAACCTTGTAATCCACTAGTTTCATATTCACCAGCTTGCATCGGTGCTCAAAGCACTCGTCACTGCTCAGCAGGATCGGCAAATAACGCGGTATTATTTCACCTACTCCCAGATTGCCCTCTGCCAGAACCCAGTCGATTTCCTTCCAATCCAATATTCCTTCATCCATACTCACAGGGGTCTGAAAAGCGAAAGTGTCCGGAATTTCTGCTAAGTAAGCATACATCCCGCCTACATAAACCTCATCGATTTCCCATTGGACGGTTCCTTTGAAGCTTGGCTCCTCCAGCAAAATTCCAGTTTCCTCTAAGGTTTCTCTAATTACACATTCAAGCGGGGATTCTCCTGCCTTCAATTTCCCGCCGACCCCGTTCCACAACCCCATAGCTGGTGCTTTAACACGGTTTAACAGGAGCAATCGGCTGCCCTGCCTGATAAAACAAATGGTATACTTATACATCCGAATAGCCTCTCCCCATCTACATGAAACTTTCTTTATACCATATGCCCAGGATAAATATAATTTGGAACACGCATACAAGCGCGAACAAAGCTCCAATAGCGATCAAGAACACTATGCCTAATCGTTTTCCGGCTGCTGCTAGTTGTTGTTTCATTGACTTCTCCTCCACAAATCAATCCCCATAAGGTTGAAATCTGTGAGTAAATGATCCGCAGCATCCTGAATAAACCATTCAAGCTCTGCTACTGTAATGTATCGATTCGCAATATCAGGCTCGTCTTGTTCAACAAATGCGCGTAACACCTGATCCCTCCAGCCGCGGATTTCTTGTTCGGTCAAGAGCTGGTCTGAGAGATCAAAGCCTTGTGCTCCAGTCACAATACGGCAAATCGACGGAGACCATTCGGCATGGTTATATAGATTATAGTCGAGTTGAGATCGCTCCAACGTATACATCCTCTTTTTCTCCTGTGGGCTGATCCCTTCCGGTACACGTTCTCTGAACAGCCTATGCAGCGTATTCAACCAGTAGATGTCAGTCAATATATGAGAGATATATCCGAGTATGAACGCCCTGCAGGACTGGTTCCCTGTCTCGTATTGCTGTAAAAAAGATTTGCAGTGAGAAAGCTTGTCAAACCCAATCGGAATATTATTCAACGGAAGGAGATTGAGGTGAGTTTTGCTCTTCGCTTCCTTACTCGCTCCTGAACGCATGTGGATACTGTCGGGTGCGAGGCTGCCCAGAAGAAAATCAGCATTCGGCTCGACCCCTGAGCGTTCGAACAGCTGTACAGACACAGCCAGATGAACCATTGGAAAAGGCATTAGCTCTTCCTCCCCTAAGACAGCATAATATGAAGTCTTTCCTTACTCACGTCCAAAACCTGTTAACCGCTATTATTTCAAGAAATTTCTATAAAATATATAACCTATTAGGGCTCCGAACAGATTAAGAATGAGATCATCTACATCGAAGCTTCCGACTCGGGAAAAAAGCTGGATTGTTTCGACAGTCACTAATAAAAGGAGAGAAAATCCTATAAACGGTATAAATTTATTGAAGCGCTTGTTGAGTATCGGGGCCAATATTCCGATCGGAATAAACAATACAATGTTGCCAAAAAGGTTTTTGAACCAGGTGTCGAAGTTGAAACGGGAGTAATGGACAATGTAATTCGAAATGGTTTTGAAAGGGACTAGATTGTATCTATAAGCATCCGTGTAAGCCGAACTGCCTCTGTTAAAAAGAAGCTGAATCATGATGTAAGCGTAGAACAGCGACAATAGTAAAGCAAACAAGTAAATGAGTGAACTGCTCAGGGATCGTTTCATAGTCATCTCAGCCTCTTATTCAGTTAAGGGATCGAACAGAGTTACGCACAATCAGCTTGGGCTGAAGCATAACTTCTATCTCCTGACTGCTCCCATCCTTAAGCTTCTCCAGAAGTCTGTTGCAAGCAAGCTTACCCATCTCATAATCGGGTTGTTTGATTGTCGTAAGAGCCGGAGTAATCATCTGGCTGAATTCAATATTGTCAAATCCCATAACGGATATATGTTCAGGAACCTTCAACCCATGAGCATTCAATTCATTGATAACCCCAAATGCCGTTAAATCATTACAGGCGAATATCGCGGTCGGAGGCTCAGGGAGCTGCAGCAGCTTGCGAGTAAGTGCTTTTCCATTCTCAAATTCGAAAATGCCGTCGTATAACCCTTTCTCCTCTGGAGAAACCTGCAGATATTCGTCTTCAAAAGGAATACCGAAGTCATGAATCGCTTCCATGAAGCCTTGGTAAATATGATTTCGGCTTGGCCGATCGAACGGCGCAGTCACATATCCGATTCGACGATGACCTTGCTCGACCAAATAACTGGCTGCCATATGACCACCCTGGCGATAATCGAATTCAATCTGGAGCACGCTTGGCAGATCGATCTTCTGATCTATAACTACAACATGAAGTCCAAGATCGATGAGATGAGTCATCAGCTTCTTGTTCTCAGAGATGGAGGAGATAATGACACCTTTAATCTGTTTCTCAAAAAGAGTTTGCAAATACGCTTCCTCGAGCTTCCCATCCTGCAAAGAGTTGCATAACAGAACATGATAGCCGCTTTTGCGAGCGATCTCCTCAACTCCTAACATAACAGAGGCGTAGAACGGGTTGCTGATCGATGGAATAATAACGCCTATAGTCATATTTTTGTCTGTCTTAAGCTGTTTGCCGATCATATTCGGAATATAGTTCAATTCTTCCGCAAGATTCTGGATCTTGGTCCTCAGCTTCTCACTTACCGGATAAGTGCTGCTGCTTAATACACGCGACACCGTAGCCGAGGATACTTCTGCCATTCTGGCAATATCGTGAATCGTTACTCTTTTATTCATTTTACAACCACCAATTTATTAAAATTTAACAAACGTCTGCGTAAAATTCACCTCAGGTTATACCTTTCAGTATACCACATTCCATTCTTTGGAGCCTCCACGCACAATAAACCCCCAGGGCAATCGCTTACGGATAGACACACAAGAGTTGGAGGAAAACTCATTAGTAAGCAATTGAACTGAATAAACCCCGGAAGCCTATTTATAGACTTGCCGGGGTTTGATTGGACCTTTTTTTGCAATAAGTATTGCGATTAGTTGTTTTGTGTAATCCCGGATGCTGAGTTAGCATCGAGATACAGCCACCAGTCCTTATGTGTTTTGAGAATGGATGCAGGAATCAGATTCGTTACACCTTCGTCCAACGACTTGCGAATTGCTTCTGCCTTTACTTGATGGGGTACGCAGGAAATAATTGTTTTGCTGCTCAGGATTTGGTGAACCGTCATTGTAATAGCCTGCTTGGGCACATCGTCCAAAGATGCGAACCATCCTTCTCCTACCTGTTGGGCTTTGCAAGCTTCATCCAGATCGACTACCTTATAAGCATCCGTGGTCTCAAAATCCGCAGGTGGATCATTAAAAGCAATATGAGCATTCTCGCCAATACCAATTAAGGCAAGATCAATTGGAGCTTTGCGGATCTCAGCTGTTAATTGTTCAATATGAGCGGCAACGTCCCCTTCCCCATTTACCAAATGGGCTTTGGCTACAGGAGCGTAGGATAGGAACCGTTCCTTCAAATATTTGCGAAAGCTCGCCGGATGCGACTCTGGCAGCCCGACATACTCATCTAGATGAAACATCTCTACCTTGCTCCAGTCAACATCCTTCTCCTTAAGTGCTTCTAGAAAAGTGAACTGGGAAGCTCCTGTAGAAAGTACAATTCTTGCATGACCTTGCTTGGATATCGTATTGTTAATAATTTCTGCTGCTTTCTCAGCCGCTCCCGCTCCTAACAGTTCTGCTGTCTCTTTAACATGTACACTCATGAGTACTTACCTCCGAATTATGAAATGAAAGAATCGCTCAGAATAGTAATCGATTACTTTTGTTTTAGTTTATCATATGCTTCTTATTCTGTCATTCATTAGTTGGGAGTGACTGCTGTTATGTGCAGGATAAGCCTGCTAGACACAAATTGATCAAATAGTTGTCACAATATTCTCGCTATTTCGAAAAACGGTTATTCGCTTTTGGCTTATAATGGAAATTGAAATGGTTCTCATGCTGAAGGGATGTGTGATTAGTATGCAAATGAAATGGTTTCGCAAAAAATCAGATGGCAGCCAGACAACCGTAATAGTGAATTCAGAAGCGAACACCAGTGGAAAGATTGCACCAGCTTACGCTGGTGAAGATTCTGCACATGCTATCCTGAGCGCGCGAAATATGAACAACTGGTTAGATGACGCGGTAAGAGAATGTGAGCAAAGCGGTGGGCTGGAGCATCTGAATAACAAAGGAAAGCCCATTGTCGTTCGTGGAGGAGATCCTATGAACTCCATCCTCAAGAATGCTAACGTTCTTCCAGCATGGCTCGAAATGCAGCAGGAAATTCGCAAGCAAATGCTGCTTCTAATCGAGCGCATGGACAACGGGCAGCAGGATATTACGGAACAATTAAGCAGCATAAATGCAAAGATCACTAAGTATAACCATTCAGTACCTACTCCAGTGCTCCAGAAGGGCAGATTAGCTGAAGATAGTGTACGCGAACAAATTGAGCTATGGCTGTAAGGGTGAAGGGTTGATTGGGCTAGGTGTACCTTCGCACCACAAGAAGCTCCCAGCGCGCGGTGTTCGCCGACGCATGAAAGTGGTGACTTGCTCAAAACGAGTTCATTCGGATCGACGCTCCCAGCTTCGATAACAAGTGCTTTGCTGTAATAACGAGTACTTTCTTGCCCTAGGATTGAGCACCCAGTACAGATAACTTTTAAGGTTTGACATTGAACTAGCGTTTACCCTGACGCTCTACAATTTCCAGTAATCAACCTTCAACCGCAATAATTTACACCTAAAATATGTTCATCAAATTTGTTCAACCAATATATTCATCTATTTTGTTTATCAAACAAGTTTATCTAAAATGTTCAGCAACTAAGTTCAGCAAACAAGTTCATCCGTTATGTTCAGCAATTAAGTTCATCAAAAAAAGACGTCAGTGCTGACCGCTCGCAGCGATCCCTGACGTCTTCTAATGTTTGTTCATTAATTGATGACCTTAATTCACAACGGCTGAGTAGCAGAAGCAGCAGTGATAGACGCCGTGGATGCGACACCTTTCTGCAGCTGGTACATCTTATAATAGCGACCTTGTTGCTCCATCAACTGATCGTGATTCCCGCTCTCAACGATTTCACCGCGATGCAGTACAAGAATACGGTCCGCATCGCGAATCGTGGACAAGCGGTGAGCAATAACGAAGGTAGTCCGTCCTTCTCTCAGAACATGCAGCGCCTTCTGGATCACCCCTTCTGTCTCACTATCGATACTGGCTGTCGCCTCGTCCAGAATCAGAATCGCCGGATTAAAGGCTAATGCCCGGGCAAATGAGATCAATTGCCTTTGACCGGCTGATAAAGTATTCCCGCGTTCCACAACTGGCTCCTGTATTCCCTTCGGGAGTTGGTCCACGAAAGCCTCTGCCCCTACCTCGCGAAGGGCCATACGAATGCCTGTCTCGTCGATAGTATCGTTGTAAAGACCTACGTTAAACCCGATATCCCCGGTGAACAGAAACGGGTCCTGCAGTACAATCCCCATATGCTTTCTAAGCTCTTGTTTGGACAAATTCCTAATGTCCACACCATCAATCGATATATTCCCTCGTGTCGGTTCGTAGAAACCAAGCAGCAAGTTCATGATGGAGCTCTTGCCGGAGCCTGTATGACCTACCAAAGCAATAGTCTCACCCTGTCTGGCTTCGAATGAAATATCGTTAAGCACAAACTCTTCTCCCTTGTAGGCAAAAGAAACATGCTCGAATTTCACGTGACCTTCAGGACGGTTCGTCTTCGGGTTGTGGTCAACATCAAACCCTTCTTGATCTAACAAAGCAAATACCCGTTCAGCTGACACGAAAGCTCTCTGCGCATTGGTTAGCTGATCGAATATGCCTATGATAGGCTGGAACACTCTGCCCAAGTAATCAATAAAGGCGTACAGAACTCCGAAGGAAATAGAGGATTCCAGACTAAGTCCACCAAAATGCCATAATACCAATGCAGTACTTAAGCTTCCCACAAAACCTACGATATTCCTCGCAGATAATGAATATAGCAGGAATTGCTTGCGCATGTTGACGTAGCGTTCATTGTTCAATGTCTCGAACTCTTCGATTCGCCCCTTTTCTCTGCGAAAAGCCTGAATGATCGGCATTACGTTAATTGTCTCGTTCAGCATCGCGTTCATATCACTCAGACGTGCACGCATCACTTTTACATACCCCTTGGCGTACTTGAGGTGAACAAACATGACGATATAGAAAAACGGGATGAGCAAGAGCGCGATTAACGCCAACTTCAAATCCAAAATCGCAATGGCCACGAAAATACCGATCAGATTAACGCCGCTTACTACGAACGTCGCCATAAAACTCATAAAGAGATCACGAATCGCTTCCGTATCATTAGCAATACGCGATACAACCTGACCAATCGGTGTGTTATCAAAGTATCGCACTGGAATACGATGTACCTGTTTCATTACATCCATTCTCATCCGCTTAATGATGTTAAGTGCTGCAGATTGAAGCATATAGGATTGAGTGAACGTAAGCCCTCCCGACACTACAAGCAGAATCAGATACAGACCGATTAACATCAGAATAGGCATAATATCGTTCTCATAGAAATCCAAAACTTCATCTGAGCTGAGAATAACTTCACCTTCATTGAGCATGTTGCTCATTACAAAGGATGTCTCTCTCTGTTTAATAAGAACTGGCTGCATCGTAGAGGTCAGCTCATCCTGACCTATCCAGTCCTCCCTGACGTAAAACTTCCCTTGAAAATGCACAGTTTTTAGTTCAGGCAATACATTCTCGGTACCAATGTCATACCAGGTTTTCTCGATCGACAGGATATGCTTGTCTATGATGACCTTGGCAATGTAGGGACCTGCCAGTTGACTGCCTACGGCTATTACAAGAATGAGCAAGGCAAGTGAAATTCTGCCCTTGTACAGCATTGCATACTGAACCAATCGTTTCGTAACCGACGATCTGGTTCCGGTCTCCTTCAGATCCTCCACTTCCCTCACTCCTCCTTCTCCAATTCGTTCATAAGAGATGACTCCATTTGTTGGCGCTCGTATTGTTCCTTGTACCAGCCATTCAGAGCCATCAATTGCTCATGGGTCCCTCTTTCCACAATTCGCCCTTCATCCAGCACAACAATCAAATGGGCGTGATGTACAGCCGATAGACGATGGGTGGCAATTAATGTAGTCTTCCCTGTCCGTTCACGGCGAATATTCCCGATTATTCGATTCTCTGTTCTCGCATCAACAGCCGACAAAGCGTCGTCCAAAACGAGAATTTCCGGATCAATGAGCAGAGCTCTGGAAATTCCCAAACGCTGCTTCTGCCCGCCTGACAGCATAACCCCGTATTCCCCGATAACGGTCTCCAGACCTTCTTTCATCTGGGCGATATCTTCACTGAAGGAAGCCATTCCGACAACCTTCTCCAATTCCTCACGGCTTGCATCGTGCTTGCCAAGTGCTATATTATCGCGAATGCTCTTGGAGAGAAGCAAGTGCTCCTGTGCCACATAACCGATCCAGCTCTTGACACGTTCAAGCGAGATGCGCTCAATCGGTACCCCCGAGATCAGAACTTTGTGCTCCGCAACCGGGTATTGCCGCAATAATTGCTTCAATAAGGTGCTCTTGCCGCTGCCAGTTCGGCCGACAATTCCAAGCGTCTCTCCGCTCTGCAGTCGAAAGGAGATATCCTTCAGACTGTCCATCTGAGCAGATGGGTAGCGGAATGTCAAATTCTGAAACTCGATAGATGTAGGATGCTCTACCTGCAGTGGCTTGCCGGAATCCTGTACATCCGCCTTTTGCTCGAAAGACGCATACATACGATCAGCCGATGCGCTTCCACGCTGCAGGATGTTAATAAATTCACCGAAAGAAATCATAGGCCAAATGAGCATTCCCAAATAAATATTGAAGGTCACAAGCTGCCCCAATGTCAGCTCATTATGAAATACCAGGTAGGATCCGTAGCCGATTCCAATGGAATAGCTTATTCCAACTATCGTAGAGATAATGGGCTGAAACAAGGAGCTGATAAAAGCGACCTTCCGATTCTTCTCCATAACGTCCTGTGTAACGTGATCAAATGCTTCCAAATCCTTGCCTTCCTGCACATAAGAACGCAGCACGCGCAGTCCCGAAATCGACTCCAGCGCATGGTCATTCATCCTCCCAAACGAGCCTTGGGCTTCGACAAACCTGTGGCGCATACGTTTGCCCAGAATGTTAATCGCAATGGCCAGGATGGGCAAGGGCAACAAAGCAGCGAGCATCAGCTTGTAATCAATGAATACAACCATCGTCACGAGTACAACCGTTGTACCCACCAGTGTACTGACGAGCGTCAGCACTCCGAATCCCGCCGTCTGGCTCATAGCAAGCACATCATTAGTCGCTAAGGCCATCAAATCACCTGTGCGATTCCGATGAAAGAACGAGGGTGTCATCCTCATCAGATGGCGGAAAAGCTTGGACCGCAGACTCGTCTCCAATACTGCCGAATTCCCGAACAAAGTATTTACCCATAAGAAATTCAACCCATACACCAAAAGCGCTAATCCGATCAACGTAAGGAAGGTTGTGCTTAAAGCTTCTGCAGTAAGTGTCCCTTTGCGAATTGAATCAATGATGGAACCGATCATTCTTGGCGGGACAATGCTTAACAGGTTCACCAAAATAATTGTACTGATAGACAGAGAATACTGTGCCCAACGTTCTTTGAAAAACCATGAAAGCTTCGTTACAAAATTCATATAACACCCCGACCTGTATCGGAACATACGTTCCTTTTTATAAGCTATTTCTCATTATACAACACTGCAAATATTTGGTATACACCTTTTTAATAATAATTCTTTGCAAAGCGGCTTTACTAGGATACCAAATCA
>JARBUQ010000102.1 GCA_029239545.1 Paenibacillus sp. | reverse complement strand
TAATTGATACGTTACACCTGCGGGCAGCTTATAGGCAGAAGCACCCAGGTTCTCTACGCGTAGATCCACATACATGGTCCAAATTCCGTCTTTTACGATTTTGCTGCTAGTAATCGGCTGGAAGGATACGACTGCATCCACAGGCAAGGTGGCGTCCACCTCACCAACATTCAGGATCAGGGATTGTTTTGTTACAGTTTGCTCTGAGGCTGCCTCACCGACAGACAGAGAGCCCAGATCCCTCATGTAATCCGACTCGCTGGAATCCCAGGCGAAGAGTACAACACGCAGATCATTTACATGGACTCCGGAAGCAATAGTGCTCGAATACTTGAAGGCTTGCGTCTTATGCGGTTGAACACGAGCCGAAGTCTTCTCAGTCAGTTGAACCGAGTAGCTGCCGCCCGAAGGTTCCGTTACACGAACTCCGTAGGCATTGTAATCTACTACATTGCCGCTCTCGTTCACCAGATTCAAGGCAAATCGCAAGCTCTGGGACTCTGTGCTTGTGGATACCAGTACATCACTTAAAGTAAAGTACACAGTATCGCTTAAGAATACGCCTTCTTTGCCCGCTTGGGCCGGGGTGGACCAGAGCGGCGCAAGCACCAGGTTGAGCAGGACTAGAAGGAGCAAGTAAGAATAGTTACGATGGCGAAAGCGCTTGAGCTTAAACATGTTCCTACCTCCATAATGGGATAATGTCATTCGTGTTTAGTCAAATCTTAGAGCGTCAATAGGGCGCAGCTTCGATGCTTTGTTCGCCGGATATAACCCGAATATAATCCCGACAAGTGCAGAGAAAAGAAAAGCATAAATGCTGATATCCAGGGAAATCTGTGTAGGCTGATCAGGATTAATGGCTGGCCATGCGATGGACAGGCCAATTCCTAATAACAAACCGAACAATCCTCCCATCCCGCTAATCACTGAAGCTTCAACAAGGAATTGGAATAAAATATTGCGTCGCTTGGCACCGATCGATTTGCGTATGCCGATCTCTCTTGTTCTCTCGCTTACCGTAACGAGCATAATATTCATAATTCCGATTCCGCCAACCAAGAGCGAGATACAGGCAACGCTGACCAATTGTTTGGTAAGGGTGTTGGTCGTTGCTGTCTTGGCATTTAATAGCTCATCCTGATTAACTAGCTGAAAGCCCGTATCACTCTTGAATTTGTAAGTTAAATATTGAGTCATCGTATCCTGCGCCTTATAAATGTCCTCTTTGGTTGGTGCTTCAATATAGGTTGTACGAATATTGCCCAGCTTGAATTGTCGGCGTGCGCTCTCCAGCGGCACCATAATCATGCTGTCAATGGAATTGCCATTGATGTTCTCGCCCTTCTCCTTCATCCGGCCGACAACCGTGAATACAACGCCGTCAATATTGATCTGTTCACCAACAGGACTCAAATAGCCGAAAAACTTCTTGGATACTTCACTTCCAAGCACGGCAACGTTCGCCCTTAAATCCAAATCTGCTTCGGATACGAACCTGCCAATATCTACTTGTGCTTTGTTAATGGCAGGAAACCGATCGTTCGTACCGATTACTGTATACTTCTCCTGGGTGCGATCATACTTCACATTGGAGCCTGCCTTCGTAATGGTTGGTGCAATCGTCTCGAATTCGGGAAACCCTTCGAACCTCATAAGCTCATTATAATCAAGCTGAGTCGCACGCCCATTCCCGGTAATATTAACGACAAGCATGTTGGTCCCCAGGTTCTCATACTGCTTCTCGATCTGAGCGGAGGTCCCTCTGCCGATGGACACTAAGGTGACGACAGAGGCAACTCCTATGATAACGCCCAGCATAGTAAGAATGGTGCGAAGAGGATTGGCTAGCACAGTTCTCATCGCCATCCCGATTAATTCGCTCAATCTCATGAATGCACCGCCTCTCGCGAGGTCAGAGCAAGGTTCGAATCATTGCGATGATCGCTTATAATCATGCCATCTCTTAGCGCGACTACACGCTTAGCATGCGAGGCGATACTCGGGTCATGGGTAATCAGAACAATCGTATTGCCTTGTTCATTCAGCTTCATGACCAGCTCGATTACCTCCTCCCCTGTTCTCGAATCAAGAGCGCCTGTAGGCTCATCAGCGAGGATTAGCGAGGGCGATATGGCTAACGCCCTCGCAATGGCCACCCGCTGCTGCTGGCCTCCGGACAACTCGCTTGGCTTGTGATGGCTGCGGTCGCCCATCCCGAGCATTTGCAAGGTTTCATTCGCACGCTGACGCCTTTCTTTTTTGGAAATCCCCGCATAAATCATCGGAAGCTCCACATTTTCTATGGCGTTAAGTCTGGGCAGCAGATTGAATTGCTGAAAAATAAATCCGATCTTCTGATTGCGAAGCTGGGCAAGCTGATTGTCCGACATCTTCTCTGTTGCAACGCCATCCAGGGAGTACGTTCCGGTTGTGGGAGCATCGAGCAGTCCAATCATATTCATTAACGTCGACTTACCCGAACCGCTGGGTCCAATTATGGCGACAAAATCACCTTTTTGTACCGATAAGGAAAGCCCTTTGAGAATATGAAGCTCTTCGTCACCGCGACGATAAACCTTAGTAATGTTGTTGATCTGTATCATATCCATAGCTGCTCCTCCTTCCCGCCATTACCGGTTTGCAGCAGCGCCGCCGCCCGCATTACCTCCACCTGCATTACCACCGCCACCGCCACGAATTGCATTGCCTCCTGCGTTTCCGCCGCCCGCATTACCACCTGCAGCACCACCGGCATTACCTCCTCCAGCCGCGTTACCTCCAGCCGCTCCGCCGCCGCCGAATCCTGCGCCGCCACCGCCACCGAACTGTTGACGCAGCTGATCGATTTGCTCTTGACTGATCGCTCCTCCACCGCCTGGACCGTTTACTGCTCCTTGCTGGAACTGCTGTCTCAGCTTATCTATATCGGCTTGACTCATATTCTCTGTTTTCTTAGGCAGCGGAATTACAACCTTGTCGCCTTCCTTCAGCCCATCAGTAATTTCAACCTCGGTCTTGCTGCGAATTCCAATTTTGATCTCATGCTTTTCTTCCACGCTTCCGTCTGCCTTCTTTAATGTAACGTAACGTTTGCCTTGCGCTTGCTGCAAAGCTTCATTAGGAAGTGTAATAATTCCCTTTTTGTCTTGTATCAAGATTTCGGCCGTTGCGGTCATCCCATACTTCAATAAGCTTGCATTCTTCACAGTTAAGACAACATCATAGAACGTAACTCCGTTCGTAGTTGTTCCTACAGTGGATACCTGGCTCACTTCTCCTTCAAAAATCCGCCCCTGGATCGAATCTGCCTTAACCTCAGCCTTCATCCCTGCTTTAATATTGGGAAGATCCAATTCATCGACCTGAATCGGCAGCGCCATCGTATTAAGACTAGCGACCGCTCCCAATTGTACATTGGCCTGAATTTTGGCGCCCGGGGTGTAGCTGGTCAAGATATTCGTTCTCTTATTTACAAAATCTGTGGAAAATACACCTGTGAACGGAGCGGTAACTTTGAGCGCCGCCACCTTTTCCACGAGGTCATCTACAGCAATTTTCTGCAAATCAATGGCCGATTGCTTGTTGGCAATGTCATCCTTCAACGTATCATTCGTAATTTGGGAAATGACGTCACCCTCATACAAATATGCGCCTGTTTTGTAATTCAAGGTATTGATCGTTCCAGGAACGTTCGCCAGAACAGAAACAATTTTGCTATAACGCAAAGTGCCTGAGTCTTTTGAATCCACAGCCCGACCATTCAACGTAACGCTGCCTTTGGTTTTGAGCCCTGCTTCCATCGTTGCGTCGTTTGTAATGGAGATTTCCACGTCGATCATCTTTCCACCCTTGCCGTCACCGCGCGGATCTGTGCCGATTGATGTAATCTTGCCTGTTTTGGATAACATGAATCCATCAATAGCAAGATCAACATCCATCCCGGCGTTGAATTGAACCGCATCCTCAAGCGCGAACGGAATCGTAACGAGCAGGACGGAATTATCTGATATGGTCCCGATCAAGGAGTTCTTCGTAACGGTTGAACCGACATCCATCTTGTCAGCAAGAGTGAACTTTCCGCTTATGGGAGCGCGTGTAGTCAGAGCAGCTACTTGAAGATTGATTTCTGCCAAATCCTTCTGCAGCTGCGCCAGTGTTGCATTACCCTTTTGCAAGTTATTATCGAGGGTAGGGCTGCTGATCTCGAACAACAGATCGCCTGCCTTCACTTCCTGATTACGAGTCAGATTAATAGTCTTGATCGTCCCGTCTGCCGGGGCCACGATAATCTGAGAATCCTTCGCTTCCAGCTGGGATGTGCCTGAGACGGAGAACCGGATATCTGTCTTTTTCGCCTCCACGACAACCTCAGTAGCTTCCTCTGCGCTGCTCTTCCCACCCTGTTGAAAATAGTAATAGGTCGTCCCGCCGCAAACCGCCAGAACAACCAAGCTCCATATAAACCCTTTTTTGCGCAACCACCGCATTTGTATGACCTCCTTCAATAATTTGCAAAGCCGATTCAACCAGTATGTACATGCATACACCTTAAAACTATGTAACTATCCTCGCGGCTCTAGCTTGCTTTCAAGCAGCTCCACCAGCTGTTGCTCCACATTTTTGTCCATCGGGTAATCCACCGGAGGGGTGTCTCCGAAACGAGGCGGCAATGAGCTGATCGAAGCTGATTCGTTTAATCTGCGATTCTCGATGTCTTTGGCCAGCGCCTGCCTCTCCTCGTCCGTCATGATCGGACCGGGCGGCGGGCCAGGCTTCCGATTCAACTCACGATTGTGCATCTGAGTGCTTAGCTCTTCGAAGAATTGCTGCTGCTTGGCGTTAAGCACACTCACAAGCATCTTGCGCTTCTCCATGGACAATTCACCTAGAGCAATCGCTTCCTGTACTACAGGCAGCAGTTGTTCGGCTTGTTTGCTTATCATGTTAAGCTCCGTCCTCTTCTCCATCTGAAGCAGAGCAAAAAACACGATAAACAATTGCCTCTCAGGCTGCCTCTGAAGCAATTCATCCGTTGGGCTGCCTCTCGGTACCTGCTCTTTGCTTACTTCTGCAGCATTTTCTTGAGAGTGGCCTTGAGCAAATGACATCCCCCCGCCCCCACAACCGGTTACTATACAGATCCAGACCGCACTGCCAAGCAAAAAAGTTGTTCTTTTCTTCACCAGACCTCTCCCCCCAATCAATGCCGTACACCAAATCGATTGGCCTATCATGATACGATGTGGATTCACTACAAACTTAAGGTCCCACCGTACCAGAATAGGTTATAAACTTGATGAAAGCGTGTGCAAATTGTAAATTAATTGTGAAATGATGGTAAAATAAACGCTCAACCTCAAAAATCAGTGCTGGACAACGAAATCATGGAATATGCAACAAGAATAGCAAAAACGGGCACCGGCAGTTGATTATCCGCCAGTACCCGTCATATAGGAATCGCTTATGTGGTTCTCATGATATACAGGAAATTTCAAATGGAATTCAGTTCCTTCTCCCAAGCTGCTCGAGACATCAATCTGACCCTTCAATCCAATAACCAGATGTTTTACAATGGTCAGACCAAGTCCGGTGCCGGTCGTTCTCTCCCCTCTGGAGCGATCAGCCTTGAAGAATCGATCCCAGATTCGCTGCATCTCTTCTTCTGTCATGCCAATTCCATTATCCTTGATTATTAAGCTGCAAGTTTCCGCATCCGCATCCAGAATCACTTCAATAATGCCGTTGATCGGTGTGAATTGGATTGCATTATAGAGCAAATTTTGCAGGACCTGCGCGAATCGATCAGGATCCAGCAAACATAGGATCGGTGCGTTATCAGGATGCGGGAAATGTACGTGAATCTGCAGCTGCTTGCTCTGGAAGGAAGGCAGCAGCCAATCGAGTACTTCCCTCGTCTTCTGCGTAACGTCCAGCGGAACCGTAAGGAACACATCCGTTCCGTTCTGAATACGGGCCAAGTCCAACAGGTCACTCACCAATCGCTGTAATCGCTGGACCTCGTAGTCACATATTTTCAAATAATGCGGGTACTGCTCTTTCGGAATGATTCCGTCATTCATAGCTGCTATGAATCCTCGTAATGTGGTCAACGGTGAACGAAGCTCATGAGACACGTTCGCAAGGAAATCTTTGCGAGAATCCTCCCACTGCTCAAGCTGGTCTACCATGAAATTGAAGCTGCTTGCCAATTGACCGATTTCGTCATCGGATACGATGGGTACCCTACGGCTGAAATCCCCTTCCGCCATGGCCAGAGCAGTCGAATTCATTTGCTGCAGCGGACCAGTAAGACGTCTGGATAAGGAGAAAAGGATTATACCAACCGCCAATAAGGAGAACATCAAAGGTACGAGAATATTCCATCTCACCGCTTGGATCGCTTCGCTGATTTCCTCTGCTGGCGTTAGCAGGAATAGAACAGCCGGTTTGTCATTTAAGGAAATGTTCGAATAATAAGTTAATACATGCTCAGTCTTGCTGCCGCCTTGTGTTACCATAGCCGTCGAATATCCGGACTTGCTGCGCATAGCATCCAGGAACATAGAGTCCATCGACTTGGGGATCAAGCTTCCCTCCCCTTCGAAAGAGCTGTAGAGAATATTTCCTTTCTGATCCACGATCCATACTTGTCCATTGAAACTCCGCCCCAAAATCCGCAGCCCTAACCGCAGCTCACGAACCGACATCGCACCTTCCTGAACTGGAGTCAGCAGCTTGGAAACCTCACCCGCTCGAGCAAGCAGCAGCTCTTTCTTTTCTTTATAGAACAAATCCGAAAAATAGAAATTCCAGAACACAGCCAGAGCTGCGAAGAATAGAACGCAAGTTGCAAGAAAGGATAAGAACACCTTGAGGTATAAGCTGCGCTTCAGACGCTTAAACATTTGATTTAACTTCGAACGCATAGCCGATCCCCCACAATGTTTCGATACTCCATTCACTATGGTTGCCTAATTTTTTGCGCAAATTTTTGATATGGGCATCGACGGTACGCGTTCCCCCGTTGAAATCAAATTTCCATACATGCATTAACAAATCTTCACGGGTGTATACTCGATTAGGGTTTGCAGCTAGAAAATGCAGAAGTTCAATCTCCTTCGGAGTCAGTTCTATCCGGTGACCATGGACCGATACTTTGTACCGCTGCAAATCGACCATTAAAGTACCGATCTCCAAGCCCTTAGGCTTAAGCGGCAATGGCTCACGCCCATCCTCACTCAACTTAAGCGAACCGCTGCTCCTTCGAAGCACGGCTTTGATACGCGCGATCAGCTCATTGGGATCGAAAGGTTTGACAATATAATCGTCAACTCCCATATTAAACCCTCTTAGCTTGTCCATCGGCTCGCCTTTGGCTGTCAGGAATATAATGGGGACCTGCCCTGCAGCGCCTTCAAGCGCTCTGATCTTGTTGCACAGCTCGAAGCCTGAGCCATCCGGAAGCATCACATCCAGCAAGACCAGATCCGGACTATTGGATTGCTTCATATAATTAAGCGCCGCCTCACAGCCATGCATAATAACGGCTTCGTAATTGGCATGTTCGAGATAAAGTCGAATGATCTCAGTGATGTGAGGTTCATCGTCTACAACAACAATTTGATTGGCGGTTGCTTGGGTCGTCAAGTCTCAGCTCCCCTCCTCAGTCGTCTAAGTTCAGCTTGCTGCAAACGGGCTTCAATGACCTCACTGCGATCCCTGAGTGTATGTCTGTGGATAAGCATCCTGTCCTCGAGCTGACTGCTTGATTCCCACTTGATTCCGAGCTCCTCACATAACTCCATGCAGCGGCTGAGGAGCTCCTCATCCCTGATAGGAAGATTCATATCCTCGAAAGGCCTCGCTTCAGTCCCCTCATTCAAATGCTGGACACGTTCATTCACGCGTTCAATCGTTCGAACCGGCTCGAGCCCCAGACTCGCCATCGACGGCTGCTCCAGATTGTTCAGCGCACTTCCAAACATCTTGATGGCCCCTGCTCGGTTTCCTCTGCGTTCATGATAGAGTCCTACAGCGATCTGGATCAGGCCAACCCAAGTCCGATTCCGCGCATCTGCCGGGTTTTCCTTCCAATATTCCTCAAGAAGCTCATGACATTCGAACCAGTCCCGATCCCCATGAAAATGGACCAAATAACGTATATAGGCTTCCGGATATTCGTTCACTACAGCACCTCTTACGATAATTAAAAAATATTTTCTATTATATCACAATCCTTGTTATAAAAAATGAAACCTTGGCTCACTATATTCGTAGAACCATATAGGTACAAATAATGTATTTACTACAGGAGGGTAATGAAACATGAAGAAAATGATGCTGATTCTGATGGCGTGTCTGGTAGTCGTCTCCTTCAGCGCTGCCAACACTGCGGATGCTGCTAAGCGTGGCGGTTCTTACAAGGCCCCTAGCAAATCCTACTCGCCTACTTCGCCGTCCAAGGACAGTGGAGTAACGAAGACAGACCCGGCCAAATCAACTACTAATACCGGTGCTGCAACAGCTAATCGCGGATTTTTCAGCGGTGGCGGACTCATGAAAGGTTTAATGATTGGTGGTTTAGCTGGAATGTTATTCGGCGGAATGTTCGGCGGACTAGGATTCTTTGGTGATATGCTGGGTATGCTCGTTAACGTGCTCGCGATCGTCGTCTTATTCGTTGTAATCCGCAAATTATATGTGTACTTCCGAGATCGCAATAACGCTCAGAAGAAGAGGACGCAAGAATGAGACTAAATGAGCAGGAGATTGTGAATGCAATCTGCTTGCACATCTCGGAACGCAAGCAAATATCACCTAATCAAGTTAACGTCGAGCTCATGTGGGATGAAGATTTGGGTTACTCTGCTGAAGTTCAAGCCGAAGGCCGGAGTCAAATCTTGATTGAAGCCAATATGCTTGAAGCGATCGAGCGATATGTGCTGAAACAATACGATCAACGTGTGTTTCGCAGCCAGATTCATCTGGATATTGAAGACGAGATGTACGCAGATATTCACGATTAATAACAGCAAGGACCTTCCGGGAAGACATTCCGGGAGGTCTTTTTATATACCCAAGCCCCCATCTTCTCCAATATGTAACAAATTCCTTCGCAACTATTCCTATCAATTTACGTTATAATCTATAGACTACCAGGAAAGAAAGAGGAGTGATCAATGAAGAAGAGATCGTTATCTGTATCCCTTGCTGCATCGCTTGGGCTGTTCATGCTGTTGTCCCTGTTTGCCCCGAATATCGGGTTAGCCGCTGATCTGACGACCAAATACAGAGTCTATCAGAATGATGTTGCCCTAAGTGAATTCGCTAGTCTTCAGCAAGCTACACAATATGCCCAATGGTTCCATAATAGCTACGTAGAGGAAATAGGCACACGCAATTGGGTATACAGCAACTTCCCTCGCTATCGAGTGTATCAATATGATCAAACTGCACCTTCTTGGAATTACTTCACCTTGAATGAAGCAATTAATCAAGCCAAGAAGCTGGATCATGCCAGCATCCGGGATCTCCAGGGCACAGGCTGGGTATGGAACAACTACCCCCGTTATCGATTGATGCAAGACGAGATTACACTGGATACTTGGGAATTCAGCACTCTTCAGGAAGCGATTAACGCATCCAAATACTATACACATACGCACGTCATTGATTTAACGACTAACCGCTGGGTCTGGGACAATATCCCCGCTTCCGACAAAGAGCAGCGCAGAGCCGGACCTGCCCAATACAGATTATATCAAGGGACTTATACAGAACCGACTTGGACATTCGCTTATTTGGAGGATGCCATCATCCAGGCTTTTTACTGGTCCAACTCCAGGGTAGAACGAATCGACAATAAGAAAACCGTCTATACGAATTACAGCTCATACAAAGTGTATCAAGGTGATACATACGTAAAAGATTTTGTGAGCATGGACGATGCTATTTATTGGGCTCAATGGTATTCGAACATCCGTATCAAACAAAATGACAAGGAAATTTGGAATAATTCTCCCTTCTACCGTGTTTATCAAAAGGATGCTTTCGTAAGCGAACATAACCAGCTCTCCTATGCTTTATATTATGCAACTCATTATACGAATGCATCCGTTCGCGGATATGACGGAAAGACCATCTGGAATAACTA
>JARBUQ010000101.1 GCA_029239545.1 Paenibacillus sp. | reverse complement strand
GCTTTTAACTCCGCACGATCTTTGTTCCAATAACGTACTGAGATGCCGATAATCGGAAATTCCCCTGTAGGGTAATTCTGGCTGTAGGTCGATTTCAAGCTTAATCCCATGACCGGATCGGGGACAATGTCAACGCGATCGCCCGGCACGCCCATTCGCTTGAGCAAATCAGCGGACTCTCTATCTCGGACCGAGATATATTTGCTTTTCTTAAAGATTGCTCTAATAAAAGGGTCGTACATACGACGGTTCACAGGCCCAATCCCTTGGGCATATATAAAGGTATCTTTTCCAAGCCATTGCGCAATCTGGAGAATCCCTAAGTAGTAAGGGATCGTTAAAGCTCCAGTAGCATCCTGCAGCAAGCTTCCGCCTCCGCTGATTAACCCATCACACCTGCGCAGTTCAGACACAACCGCACCGAGCTTCATACGATGGACCGCACGCACTCCGTAAACCTGCTCTGTCCATTCCGGATTGGCGGATAAGACTACAGGCTCGACTCGAACGCCTTGAGCCAGTCCCTCCGCCTCCAGAGCAAGCAGAATAGACTGCAACACCGCTTCATCTCCACTATTATTGAAGCCGTAATAACCTGAAATAACTATTCTTTTAACAGGAATGGAGACCATCTCTTCCAACTCCTAGCCAGCAAGTTCCACACCCCTATATAGACGACTCCTATAACCAGACCAATCAATACTCCATAAATTACCCTTGTCATAGAAATGTAGATAGGAGTGTGCAGATGGGCAAACGTATCAACAAGCGAAAGCTGCCCCATAACTGCACCTGCGAATAGAAAAGCAGCAATCCGATGTTTCATTAATAAGTATGCGCCAAGGATGAACAATGGATGCGCGAACAGGAATTCTTTGGTTCTAGGGCGGACTCCTAACGTATCTTCAAGTAGAGCACGGAATAGAATCTCCATTTGAGAGGCTTGTCCCTCGTTACCTGTGCGCGATAGATAATACCACAATCCGATTGCCATGATTCCCGCTAAAGTCACCCACAGAATACTGATCTTCGCAGATAAAATGTCGCGGGCAAGCTTGATTGCCCCTCGAAGTCCTCTCTGATGATTGAATAGCAGGACATAAAGACCAACCAATATAATGGGCAGGGTATGCAATAAAGCAACACCGCGGAACTGTTCGAGAACGAGATAATAGGAAAGTCCGCTGAGCAAGCCAACGACGTAAACTATCCCAACCAAGGTAAGCCCTGTTGTTCGCAAGAAAATAATGATAGCCTGCAGAACGCTTGGAGCTCCCCCTTTCAGTCTGCGCTGCTGAATCGATCTTATTGCGAATAAGGTTGACCAAGTAGGTGCGCATACCCCCACTCCAAAGGCTGCTCCTTGCAGAGCTATAGAAGGGGACAGAACGAATAATCCGAACACTCCCAAGATGCCCACCGCAAACACCAGCGTGACCAGAGATCTTACGAAATAGCCTATTGTTAAAGCAATCAAGGCTGTTGCTCCAGCTAGTAATAACCACTTGAGCCCATTTAATCCCTTGCCGTACTCAACAAAGGGATGTGCTTGTCCGATATCATATCCGGCCTGTTCAATCCGTTTGATTGCGCCTTGAGGTCCAGCAAGACTCTCGGTGATTGACTCCATATAATCGTTCATGAAGCCCTTCTCCGTATCCTTAGCTGCCCTCGTATTCAGGAAGATCATCCGGATGTCGCGGTCCTTAACCGCCAGTACCAGTTTATCCGCGATTATGTCCGGCTTAAGATTGGCCTCGGTTTCGAACAGTGGGAAGACGCGGACTGCATTGCCATGGAGCTTGTTGACAAAAGATACGGTGAAGCCCTTCTGTGGAGCCTTAAGACGTTCAATTGCTCCCGTACCTATGTTGTACTTATTCATCAGCTCAATGAGATCCGCTACATTGGATTTATCTTTTTCTTCGTCGTAGCCGGTCACCGCAACACCGTCAAATATAATACGTTTGACGCCGTAGCTGCTCAAGCTCTTCAGAGTCGCATCCAATTCCTCTTTCGCAAAAGGCTGCATACGATTCGATAGTCTGGCGACGATCTGGAATTGATGCTGATTGTGCAGCATATCCAATGTGATTGGATCTGGCTGCAGCGGTTTCGTATTCGCCTCTTCGTAAGGAAGAGCAATAATTAGACCGGTCTGGTTGTTGTATGTCCAAGTATTGACCTCGACATTCAATCGTTTGCGGTATACATTCTCAATCAAGGGCTGGAGCTTATCTCTTGCGTCATTGCTAGTGAACAGCAGGTAGGTATGATTGTCGGCTGTGCCAGCAAGCTTTCCTGTCAAACCTGCATATTCATTGGCTGTGAACAGTTGAATGCTGCGGCTGTACTTGAGCTCCTCCAGCGTTGCTTCATAGACGGCCATGGAGCCTACGCCTGCCTCCTTCAGCAGCTTAAGCTGCTGTTGGATGTAGGCCTGTGAATTGGGCTTATACTGAGAGGCTTCCAGCAAATCACGATAATCGAACACGATCTCAACATTCTTTGTTGAGCGTTCTGTTTGAATCCGCTTGTATCCTAACGGAAGTGAAGCTATCAACCCTATAATAACTAGCAGCCACAGCCACTTTGTCATACGTTCATTCAATCTTAAATACCTTTCAAACACTGCTGCCCACTCCTAACTTTCTTGAACCTGAATTTCAGTAAAATCCCAACTTCGCTTATCCATCAATGGTCGACATAACAGAGGTCCGCAGCCGTTCCAGCTTCTCAGCGGAATCAGCCTCGTTTGCACCGCAAACTGAGAAATATATTTTGATCTTGGGCTCTGTGCCTGAAGGTCTTAAGCAGAACCAGGACTTATCTTCCAATGTGTACTTCAGAACATTCTCGCGCGGCAGTCCTTCTATCCCTTGGCCATAGTCTTTCACAGATGTGACTCGAATACCCGCAACTTGCTTAGGAGCATGCTTGCGCCAGTGCGCCATGATCCCTTGAATGGCAGCCACTCCATCCATTCCCTTCATTGTCCGCGACTCCAAAGCTTCCTTGAACGCACCATGCTTCGCATACAAGTCCTGCAATACGTCATACAACGTCTTGCCCTTGCTCTTGTAATAAGCCGCTGCTTCGCATAAAAGCATGGAGGCCAGCACGGCATCCTTGTCTCTGCAATAATTGCCTGCCAAGTATCCGTAGCTCTCTTCATACCCGAACAAGAAGCGATGCGAGCCGGTAGCATCGAACTCGGTCATCTTGGCGCCGATATATTTGAAGCCTGTCAACGTATTCAAAGTAGGGATCCCATAGGAAGCAGCAATTACTGCCCCCATCTCGCTAGTCACAATCGTCTTAATGACAACACCATTAGCCGGTAATTCACCCTTCTCTTGCAGCCCGCTCAACACATATTCCGTCAAAATTGCTCCAGACTGATTACCAGTCAGTACGACATAGTCACCAGCATCATTCAATACAACAGCACCCACCCGATCGCAATCCGGATCAGTCCCAATTATAATATCAGCATTGACTTGTTTGGCTAGCTCAATAGCGAGAGTAAACGCTTCTCTCTCCTCTGGATTGGGAGAACGAACCGTAGAGAAATTAGGATCCGGCAGCTCCTGTTCAGGAACCACATGTACATGTTCAAATCCTATAGCAGCCAGGGCTTGACGAACAGAAGTATTGCCAGCACCATGAAGGGGGGTATACACAATTTGAAAATGATCACTAATCGCTTTCACTGTTTCGGAATGCAGACTTACAGAGGTGACCGCTTGCAGGTAAAGCTCATCCAGTTGAGGACCTATCGTAGCGATTAAGCCGTGTGCATCAGCTTCCTCCTTGGACAGACGCTTCACCTGCCCAATTCCCGTCAGAGCCTGGATATGAGCAAGCACGCGCTCTGCGCTTTCGGGCACTAGCTGACCGCCATCGGCACCATACACTTTATATCCGTTATACTCTGGCGGATTATGGCTGGCTGTGACCACGATACCTGCAGTTGCCCCAAGCTCCCTTACTGCGAAGGATAGCTCTGGAGTAGGCCGCAAGGACTCAAACACATACGCACGAATCCCATTGCCTGCAAGAACCTGTGCTGCTTCCATAGCGAATTCAGGGGATTGATTCCGCGAGTCGTAAGCAATAGCTACTGACGGGATAGACCCAGCAACCGCCGAACCTTGCTCCTCCAACACAAACTGAGCTAATCCCTGCGTTGCCTTGGCCACAGTATAACGATTCATCCGATTCGTTCCGGCGCCAATAACACCTCGAAGTCCACCTGTACCAAACTCCAGATCCCGGTAAAAGCGTTCTTCAATTTCAGACTGCTGGCTTTGGATCGACTTCAATTCCTGTTTAGTTATCTCGTCAATGCCTGAATCGGCAAGCCACTCCTGGTAACGTGTATGTGCTTCACTCATCTCTCACCGTCTCCTTTGCTAATCCATAGAATATGCCTACTCAGCTCGGTTGCTCAAAGCAAACATCAAACCGCCTTCAGCAACAACGCGATCGCCAACTTTGGCTACGGCCTGCCCTTTTCCAATCGTACCTTTCAGCCTTGTGATGTTCACTTCTAATGTGAGGGTATCACCCGGTACGACCTGACCACGAAAGCGAAACTCATCAATACCGGCGAAAAAAGCCAGCTTGCCTCTATTTGCCTCCATCTTAAGGATAGCGACCGCCCCTACTTGAGCCAACGCCTCTACTATAAGTACCCCAGGCATGACAGGATGACCCGGAAAATGGCCGGCAAAATGCGGTTCATTCATCGAAACGTTCTTTATGCCTACCGCGCGGACTCCCTCTTCAACCTCCAGGATACGGTCAATTAATAAGAAAGGAAACCGGTGGGGAATAATTTCTTGAATCTGATTCACATCTAACATAGTCATTCTCCTTTTAATAGGTGGTGGGATTAAATTTAAGATTCCTTACCGTTGGCATGTATAAAAGTACGGATATGTACTTAGACTAGAGATTGTCCCTTGCCGTCTGCAGGCGTAAAGGGTTCACATAAGGAGCGTAGCGGTTAGACCACGATCGGTCTGCGCTATGCTCTTTTTCTGTATCTTTGGCTTGGGTTCCCGATTACGGCTCTTGCCGCTGGGCTGCCGACTCTTTGTTCAGTGATTTGAATAAGAAGAAATACACAATTGAAGCCAGGAAAGACAACCCGATGGCAGTCCATAAGACGAAGATCCCCAAAGAATGTTCGAAGAACACGAATAGAAAAGCAAAGTAAAACAACACTGTAGCTATTTTCCCCATTGTATTGGCTGGCACCGTGAGCTTACCTCGAAAGTGAAAAAATGCCGAACTGGCGATCATGCCAGCCTCACGAATGAACATGGCTACTGCTGCGGGCCAAGGAATTCGGCCTGTTAGGAGAAGCGACAGCACAACCGTAAGCATCATACACTTATCTGCCAAAGGGTCCAGCATGATCCCGAGCTGAGTGATCTGTCCATTGCGGCGCGCCAAATAGCCATCTAACACATCGGTAGCCCCTGCCAGTACGACAATGGCAAAAGCAGTCTTGATATGCCCAAGGCTATAGAAAGTAATATAGATTGGAATTAAGATGAAACGACATACGGTCAGCAAATTAGGAAGATTCAATCGCATCCCTCTCCCTCAATGGTACTTTCTTCATCCATTCATTATACCGTTCTTATGCAAAAAATAAAACTCCCTTTGAACGGGAGCAGATGTTGCGGTAGTCCTTCTAATTGGCAAACACTAGTTCGAATAAGTGCTTCCATGTCTCTATATCCCACACATCGGCGGAATCTCTGCCTCCCATGTAGACGTAGCCGATCACTACGCCGCCAATTAGAGCAGCCACACACAGAAACGGCACAAGCAATATTCGCATAATTCTTAAAGGAATACGAACCCATAGCGGCATGGGTTTACGGGGTGACGCTGACGGTTTAGCTGATGGTTCGGTCGCAGGAGGTGTCGCCTTAGTCTGCTGAGGCGTTGAGGCTTGCCCTTCAACGGGCGAGACCGGGCGAGCTCCTTGCTGCTTGTTAGATGGAGGATTCATTCTGAATATCAGCTCCGAAGCGAATTCGTGAGCGCCATCAGATTATCAGCCGATATCAAGGCTTTTGCATTCAATTGGAATGCTCGTTGGGTAAGCATCAGCTCCGTCGTTTCTTCCGCTAGGTTAACATTTGATTGTTCGACAAACCCTTGTCTTACTGCCAGCTTATCCGCCTCCGGGTTGAACGGATCCGTGCCCACAACCCGCACTACATCACCGAGGGCAGGATCAATCGTGTCCGGCATTGTATACATGTTCTCCCCGAGCTGCTGCAGCACTTGAGGCCGCACCATTTGGACCAGCTTCATACGTCCTATCTGCAGAGCCGGAGTGCCTGGCTGGAGCTCACTATAGGCCAATATGCTTCCATCCTCTTCAACCCTAATCTTGTGGTAATTCGGAATTCGCACAGGCTGGTTGTTGATATCCAGCACGGCGAAGCCCTGCTTGGTAGTTAAGTACATATTATCTGGATCGCCTGGTCTTGAGTTAAGAGAGAATGTGCCGTCTCTTGTCCAAGCCGGCTTCACAGCAGGCAGTCCGTCAGCATCCACGGTAGGAATGGCGATCTCGAACAGAGCGTCCCCTTCAATCGCCATATCGGTATCCAAATCCGTTGCCTTCATGGAGCCTTGCGACATTTGGGTCTGGATCGAGCTGATCTTAGCCCCCCAGCCTTGAGTCAAACCAAGTGGAGATACGCGGCCAACTTGTTGAAAGGTGGCGGGCTGATTCATTGTGGTTGTAAGTACATCATGGAAAGTAGCTTCCGTGCGCTTAAAACCAGTTGTATTAATATTAGCCATATTATTGGCGATTATATCCAATTTCTGTTGAAGACCTTTCATTGATACCAAGGAATTAATCATCGAATGGTTCATCGGTCAGAACACCCTCACATACTCATAGTTATGGAACACGAAAGTCGCCCGCGCTTATACGCGGCCGACTTCATTCACGGCTTTTTCCAGACTGCGGTCGTAATATTGCACCATCTTCTGATTGGCTTCGTACATCCGGGTTGCTGTCATAATATCAACGGTTGCCTGAGTAGGATCTACGTTGGAGCGCTCCAGGAAGCCTTGTCGCACTTCCACTTGATCATTCGGATTAATTGGGGCCAGTTCGGACGGCTGTAATTCATCATTGCGCAGAATTCCGCTACCTTCAGCAATTAAACGCATGGGCTCTTCTATACGGGTCAAGAGTAAGGCCACTGGCTGACCATTGGCGTCAAGAATCGGCATTCCATTGACAGAATCCAGAATTTGACCGCGACCGTTCACTGTAATGTTACTGATGGGCACACCTGTTACTGGATCGATTAAACTGATAGGCTGCCCGTCTTGTCCGGCTACCCGGAACCCTTCTGCTGTAACAAGTCGGCCCAGTGCATCCACAGTTAACTTCCCGTTACGGGTATACCGCTGTTCATCATTCACGTTCAGTACGGTAAAAAACGCCTGTGGTTGGAATACACGCTGACCGTCAGCCGTAATAGTCTTTCCATTGTCGAACTGAAGTCCATCCACAAGAATATCTGAAATAACGGCAAAATCAAACGGATTTCCCGTCTCTCTCAAGTCCCCTTGAATATTGACAGTGAGCGCTTCCTCAGCGAGAACCCCTGTATTCAAACGACCCATATTAATTCTTGGAGCTCCTATGGAGTCCCCTTCCTGCAGAGCAATCAGCATCTCCGGGAACGAACGGGAAACCATCCGACTCTGCTTGAAGCCGGGGGTATTAACATTAGCAATATTGTTGGTTACCGTATCGTGTTTGCGCTGCTGTGACAGCATGCCCGCGGTCGCGGTGTACATTCCTCTAAGCAAAGGGATCCCTCCAGGATCTTATTTCGTTCTTCATTGTATAGTTATCGGCAGATCAGCCGAATTTTTTTCTAGTTACTTTGTCCAGGTTATCCAACATAATACCTGTACCCTTAACTACACAGTGCATAGGATCCTCAGCAATCAGTACCGGCACCTTCAACTCATCGGCAAGCAATTGATCTATTCCGTGCAGCAAAGCCCCACCGCCAGTCAAAATTACACCGCGATCAATGATATCTGCCGATAATTCAGGCGGCGTGCGCTCGAGTACAATCTTGGCAGCTTGTACAATAGCAGAAACAGACTCCCACAAAGCTTCCTTTACTTCTTTGGAGCGGATTGTTACGGTCTGCGGCAAGCCAGAGACCATATCGCGTCCGCGAATGTCCATCTGCTCATCACGAGTATCGGTGTATACCGTTCCGATCCTCAGTTTAATATCTTCTGAGGTTCTTTCCCCGATCAACAGCTTGTACCTTGCTTTTATGTACTTCATAATCGCGGAGTCGAATACATCACCCGCAACCTTGATTGAAGAAGAGGTCACAATGTCACCCATGGATAATACGGCCACATCTGTAGTCCCTCCGCCGATATCCACCACCATGTTTCCATAAGGCTGGAAAATATCCATACCAGCTCCAATTGCAGCTGCTTTGGGCTCCTCTTCCATGAATACTTCTCTCGCTCCACTGCGTTCAGCGGCTTCACGAATCGCCTTCTGTTCAACGGAAGTTATATTAGTAGGAGCGCAAATCAGAATTCGGGGGTGCGAATACCATCGCTTCCCCCCCACTTTCTGAATAAAATGCTTAAGCATCAGCTCGGTTATTTCGAAATCGGCAATAACTCCATCCTTCAAAGGGCGAATTGCTATAATATTGCCAGGCGTACGGCCGACCATTCGGTGGGCTTCATCACCTACAGCAAGTACTCGCTTGGATTCGCTCTCAATAGCGACCACGGAAGGTTCATCCAACACAACTCCGCGCCCTTTCACATGAATGAGCACATTGGCCGTGCCTAAATCAATTCCTATATCTTTGCTAAACATGAACACGAATCCTCCCTGAAATCCATCCGCCACAACGACATCCCATTATATAGATTTAGTATATCTATTTCGACAGGTTTTGCAAAATTCCTCTTTTGAAAGTGAAGAAGTTCATGAGGAGATGCCAAGAATAGTGGGGAAATACCGATTTTCAGGGAAGGAGCAGCGCTTAGCGGGCCGTCACCAAATGATCAGATGTTTTCGGTGAACGCGTCCTTTTGTATTTGACCTTTGTTGCTTCTCCTCCCCTTAAGTGGCGAATGGATTTGTGATACTCCAGAATCAGTTTCACCTGATTGGCCAGCTCCGGATTAATCTCGGGCAGTCGTTCCGTCAAATCTTTATGCACCGTACTCTTGGAAACCCCAAATTCCTTGGCAATCGTGCGAACTGTCTGTCTTGTTTCCACAAGACTTCGCCCGATTTTGATCGTGCGCTCTTTGATGTAATCGTGCACTCCCCTCGCCTCCCTGCTCGAGTTAGTTTGGTACATTATATGAGGGGCAGGGCAAGATATTCTTTGTTTCCCTGTGTGACAAGCTTTAGCGTACAAATTATTTTGTGGGACAATCTAATTCCAGCAACAAAAAAGAGCAGAGGGACGATTCCTTCTGCTCTTACTGGTACGACTTGTTTGCTTCTTACTTCTCACCAAGCAGCACTACCGGGTTAACCGGCGCACCGTCTTGACGAACCTCGAAGTGAAGATGGTAGCCCAGATCCTTCTCCAGCTCATTGCGACCTGCGGAAGCAATCAAATCGCCTTTCTTCACTTGCGCATCCTTAGTTACTTTCACATCTGCCAAGCTTTGGTAAATGCTGATCGTTCCATTGCTGTGCGTAATTTCTACCAAATGTCCTACCAACGCATCATTCTCCACCCGTGTAACCTTCCCGCTGCCTGCAGCGAGCACTTCGAATGTCTTGTCATCACTTCTGCCAAGATCGACACCCATATGAGGAGTAAGTGTATCCCCATACTCTACCATTGCTGCTTGTCTAACTTCGCTAGACGCTTTACTGTCATAAAAGCTCATAAGCACATCGACATCGCCTAAGGTCTTCACGGGCCATTGCATGGTTTCGGTATTGGCGGCTACTGCAAGTGCATCAGGATTTTTGGAAACGTCGGTTTGGGCGGGCTTATTAACTTCCAATCCGGCTGTCTCTTCGGATAACGGCTTGCTACCCGAATCCTGGTACACCCACATTAAGGTTAGTATAATTGCCGCCGCTGCCATGTAAGTTGCAGGAAATACCCACTTCTTCGCGGTTAACCT
>JARBUQ010000100.1 GCA_029239545.1 Paenibacillus sp. | reverse complement strand
CTATGAACCGGCAGCTTTTCTGTCTGATGTACGGGGGCATTGGGGGCTTCATGCGATAGCGGCATCGATTGACCGCGGTATTGTCGATGGATATCCTGACCTAACGTTCAGGCCCGAAGCACAGACCACCAGGGCTGAATTTGCCGTGATGCTGTCCCGGGCGCTCAAGCTTGAGGGAGGCGTAGGCATTTTAAGCTTCAAGGATAAGGACTCTATCCCGGATTGGGCCGGTCCTGCTGTCAAGCTGGCGGTGGATGCTGGTCTGATCAACGGATACGAGGATGGGACGTTTAGACCGGATAGTTCGATCACGCGTGCAGAAATTGTGACTATGGTAGCGAGGGCGCTTAAGTCCGTCCAAACGGACAAAGAAATGGCTACTTCATTTGCGGATGGCGGGGAAATCCCTTCGTGGGCTAAGGCTGCCGTCTCGCGGATGGTGGAAGCGGGGATTATTCAAGGCAGGGACAACAATCGGTTCGCTCCAGCCGACCAGGCTACAAGAGCTGAAGCAGTTAAGATTCTAATCGCGCTAGGTGACCTTGAAGAAGCAAATGAATAGGAAGCTTTCAACGATATTGCAATAAAGGCAGCGGCAGTCTTGGACTTTGTTATCACGTCCAAGCAGCCGCTGTTTTTCGCATTGGGGCTAATCCAGCACAGCTCCACCCAGTCTGAGCTCCCGCTGCAGCTCTTCGATATCGACCGCCTGCGGGTCGATTCCGTGACGCACGGCGAGGCTTGCCGCTGTACCGGCTGCCTGGCCGGTAGCCATGCAGCTTGGCGTCAGCCGAGTAGTAGCGAGCGCCTCGTGAGTAGTCGAGATGCAGCGCCCGCCTGCGAGCAGGTTGTTGACCTTCTTCGCCAGCAGGCTTCGATAGGGGATATCATACGCTCCGTCTCCTTGCACCCAGGCGGCTGTAACGCCTTTGCCGGACGGGTCGTGGATGTCGATCGGGTAGCCGCTGCGGGCAATGACGTCGTGCTGTCGTGTACCCGCAATCACATCCTCGCTCGTCAGCGCGTATTGCCCGTCGATTCGCCTCGACTCGCGTATTCCGATCTGTGCGCCGACCTGAGAGATCGAGGCTTTCTCGAAGCCAGGCAGATTGCGGGTCATAAAGTCGGCTACTAGCAAAACCTGCTCGCGCCCCAACTCCTCCGCCATAGTCAGATCCTCCACATTCGTACCGTCCAAGCCTTGCACGCGTGTTGTGTTCACCAGCACTTCATCCTCGTTCGGGCCGGTGAAGAACAGCACTTGATCGCGATTAATAGGTAGATTGGCTTCCTTCCAATGCTTGAAAAACCCGCAGATGCCCGTCAAAGGAAGCTCCGGCAATTCGGAATGCGGAGTTTTACGGTAAAACTCATCCGGATGCTCCATCATATATTGCTTCACCTTGGACAAGTCTACGCCGCGCATTCTGAATTTCATCGTCATGGGCTGGGTAGCGCTGTCCCCGTCACGGCCTTTCAGACATGGGGCGCCTGACAGATAGGCTACATCTGCATCACCGCTCGTATCAATGAACACTTGAGCGCGCAGGTCGATCCGTCCGGATTTGGACGTAAGCTGAACCGATTCAATCCTGTCTCCGCTTTCATTCAGAGACACATGGTCCACGAAGCTGTGGAGGAGCAGCTTAACACCTGCTTCCCGCAGCATTTTGACCGCCAGTACTTTATACACCTCCGGATTGTAAGGCGTAATCGTTGAGGTGAACCCTACTGTATCGCGCACATGTCCAGGCGAGGCATTGCTCGACATTAAGCGGTCTATAATTTCTTGTGCGATCCCTTTGATTACTTGCTTGCCGCTCGAGGTATGGAAGGTCATCCAAGGGTAAACAAGAGCAGCGGTGGACATGCCGCCCAGAAATCCGTAACGTTCGACCAGTACGGTCTGAGCGCCTCCGCGTCCTGAAGCAATGGCTGCATTAATGCCGGCCGGTCCGCCGCCGATCACGACAACGTCTGCGGTTATTGAGCTTGCTTGTTGACTCATATTTGCACTCCTCCGCAAAAGGGCTGTTTATGCACTCATTGTACATAGTTAAGGCGGAAAGATTAAGTTTAATTTTTGTTTCACTTAGTGTTTGCTGGGTCGAGCAGGGTTTGTTAATATTCAGTTTAAAAAACTATAGTATGTTTGAACACAGACGAAAGCTGAACGAACGAAAGGAGTTGAAACGATGTTAAAGTTATTCCGATTGTTAAAGCCGTACAAGTGGCTCATAGCGGGCGTATTATTCCTTGTCCTGCTGCAGTCGTTATCCGAGCTGTATCTCCCAACCTTAATGGCAGATATCGTGGATATCGGGATTGTGAAGGGCGACAATGCGTACATTCTCAAAATAGGTGGATTTATGCTGCTCGTAGCGGCAGCCGGGGTTGTGTTTACGATCTGGGCGAGTCACCTATCCTCCATTATATCGGCCGGTCTGGGGCGGATTATCCGAGGCAAGCTGTTCGCGCATGTTGAGAATTTCTCCTTACAGGAATTCGACAAGGTGGGAACGGCATCGCTTATTACCAGGACGACGAATGATGTAACACAGGTCCAGCAGGTGCTCATTATGATGCTGCGGATGATGGTCATGGCCCCGATGATGTGCATCGGCGGAATTATTATGGCGGTGTCGAAGGATGCCAAGCTGTCTCTTGTAATTATAGCAATCCTTCCTATTCTGGTCGCGACAATCTTCGGAATTGCGTGGAAAGGCATTCCTCTCTTCCGAGTGATGCAAACCAAGCTGGATAAGCTGAATCTGGTGCTGCGTGAATCGTTAACCGGGATTCGGGTCATTCGCTCTTTCAATCGAGTGGATTATGAGAAAAAACGTTTCGACGATGCAAATGCGGATCTTACGAATACTGCAATTCGAGCCAATCAGATTATGGCGGCTATGATGCCGGCCATGATGCTCATTCTGAACTTCTCTTCCATCGCGATTATTTGGTTCGGCGGACTGCGCATTGAAGGCGGAGAGATGCAGGTAGGCGATTTGATGGCTTTCATTCAATATGCCATGCAAATTATGTTCTCTCTCATTATGGTTTCGATGATGTTTGTAATGGTGCCTCGCGCTTCCGCTTCTGCTGTGCGGATTAATGAGGTGTTGGATATGGTGCCTGAGATTCGGGATGCTGAGCAAGTGAAACGCTCGCCCGAGCACAAGCGCGGATATATTCGTTTTGAGAATGTGGCGTTCAGCTATCCCGGCGCGGAGAGTCCTGCAATTGAAGGAATTACTTTCAACGCTGGCCCAGGAGAGATAACCGCGATTATAGGCGGTACTGGCTCAGGCAAATCGACACTCGTGAGTCTGATTCCGCGCTTCTATGATATGAACAGCGGCAGCTTGTTCATTGATGATGTGGATGTGCGTGACATGTCACAGGAATATTTGCGGGCCAAGATCGGGTTTGTCCCCCAGAAGGCTGTATTATTCACGGGCACCGTGGCGGAGAACATTCGTTATGGCAAGGAACATGCCACAGATGAGGATATACGGCATGCTGCGAATGTGGCCCAAGCCACAGAGTTCATCACAGGCATGCAGGATGGCTTCGATGCGGTGATCGCCCAAGGCGGCAAAAATGTATCGGGTGGCCAGAAGCAGCGCTTATCCATTGCCAGGGCTTTGGTGCGTAAACCGGAAATCTATATATTCGACGACAGCTTCTCAGCACTGGATTTTAAGACGGACTCTAAGCTGCGGGCTGCGCTGAAAGAGGAGATCCAAAGCTCCACAGCGACTGTGCTGATTGTTGCCCAGCGGGTCAGCACCGTAATGGATGCTGATCGGATTGTAGTATTGGACGACGGCAAAGTAGCGGGGATTGGCACGCATAGTGAGCTGATGAAAGATTGTGAAGTATACCGGGAAATCGTTTATTCCCAATTGTCCGAGGAGGAGATCGCATGAGTCAAGGACAAAGAGATTCCGCATCCGGCGGACAATCGGCGCCTGGTCCAGGACCAGGCGGTGGCGGCGGTGGTTGGAGAGGTCCCGGTGGAGGACCTCCCGGCATGGGAATGGGAATGCCTCCGCAGAAGGCCAAGGATTTCAAGGGTACCCTTCGCAGACTGATTGGGTATCTCAGACCTTACAGATTCCGTCTTCTTACGGTTCTATTAACCGCCGTCCTGAGCACAATCTTCTCCATTATTAGTCCCAAGCTGATGGGAAATGCCACAACGAAGCTGTTCGAAGGTATTATGGGGATGAAGAATGGAGTGCCAGGGGCGAGTATTGATTTTGATTATATATTGCAGATCGTAATCATCCTGTTAGGCTTATACCTGCTTAGCGCCATATTCAGTTATGTGATGCAGTATTTGATGGCAGGCGTAGCGCAGAAGACAGTGTATGATCTTCGCCGTGAGGTCAGCAACAAGCTTACGCGCATGCCGCTGACCTTCTTCGATTCCCGCACCCATGGGGAAATCATGAGCCGGGCGGTCAACGATGTGGACAATATAAGCGGTACCCTGCAGCAAAGCTTAACCCAACTCATTACTTCGATTGTGACGATCCTTGGTGTTATTGTGATGATGCTGACGATCAGTCCTCTGCTAACCGTCATTCTGGTGCTGACGATCCCGCTTAGCTTCATCGTAGTCAGTGCAGTTGCCAAGCGCTCTCAGAAGCATTTTGTGGGACAGCAAAAGCATCTCGGCGAATTAAATGGACATGTGGAAGAAATGTATACAGGCCACAGAATTGTAAAGGCGTTCGGATATGAAAAGAAGTCGCTGGATAAATTCGACGGGATCAACGATAAGCTCTACGAATCCGGTCGGAAGGCCCAGTTCATATCCGGAATTATGATGCCTCTCATCTCGTTCGTCAACAACATCGGTTATGTGATGATTTGCGTGGTCGGAGGAGTACTGGTGACCCGCCAAGCCATTCAAATAGGAGATATCCAGGCCTTTATCCAGTATGCCAGACAATTCTCCATGCCGATTGCTCAGACCGCAAATATCGCGAATGTCATTCAATCGACGATTGCCTCTGCAGAACGTGTATTCGAGCTGTTGGATGAGCAGGAGCAAACTCCTGAGGCTGTGGACGCGAAGACCCTTACAACACCGCAGGGTGAAGTTCAATTCAGGGACGTGAAGTTCGGTTACAAGGAAGATGCGATCCTGATCGAGAACATGAACATTCATGTGAAGAAGGGGCAGACGATAGCGATTGTAGGGCCAACAGGCGCAGGGAAAACAACGCTTATCAACCTGCTCATGAGGTTCTACGAGGTGAATGGCGGTTCAATTACAGTGGATGGCGTGGACATAACGGCCTTGAAGCGTCAAAATCTATACAGCTTGTTCGGAATGGTACTGCAAGATACTTGGTTATTCAACGGGACGATTCGCGATAATATCGGATACGGACGTGAAGGAGCTACAGAGGACGAAATTGTGCAGGCCGCTGTTGCAGCGCATGCGGATCATTTCATTCGCACCTTGCCGGACGGATACGATACGATTCTGAATGAAGAGGCTTCGAATATTTCGCAAGGTCAGAAACAGCTGCTGACGATAGCCAGAGCGATTCTGGCAGATCCGGCCATTCTGATTCTGGATGAGGCTACGAGCAGTGTAGATACACGTACGGAGATTTATATTCAAAAAGCGATGCAGCAGCTCATGCAGGGAAGAACGAGCTTCGTGATTGCCCATCGTCTTTCTACAATTCGAGATGCAGATCTCATTCTGGTTATGAATCAAGGCAGTGTAATTGAAAAAGGAACCCATCTGGAATTGCTGGATCAAGGTGGATTCTATGCAGATTTGTACAATAGCCAGTTTACTGGCGGTAAGAGCTTAAGCTCTGCTGTATAAAGAATAGTAAGTGGTAAGAAAAAAATTAAACCAATTTGTTAGAAGGAGCACTTATTATATGAGTTCTACCGCTATTCCAGGCAATAATTTACCTGAATTCAGTATGAAATCCATCTTGGTACCACTTATCGCTATTATTGCCGGCGTGTTCATGGTTGTGTTGGATTCAACTGCCATGAATGTGGCTTTATCGAGCTTGGTGCATGATTTCGATTCTGATCTGCCGACCCTTCAATGGACGGTCACGGGATATATGCTGGCGCAGGCCTCCGTTATTCCATTATCGGGATGGTTGTCGGATCGATTCGGAGCGAAGAACATCTTCCTGATCTCGGTCTTATTGTTCACCGTAGGCTCTATCCTGTGCGCTACACCGAACAGTGCAGAATGGCTGGTCGTATTCCGAGTCATCCAGGGATTGGGTGGAGGCTGTGTGCTGCCTGTCGCGATGGCTTATATTTACCGTCTCAGTCCGGCTCACAAGGTTGGGGCGGTCATGGGGATGATGGGGATTCCTATTTTGTTCGCGCCTGCCATAGGTCCGGTTTTGTCCGGCTGGCTAGTTGAATTTCATTCCTGGCGCTGGATTTTCCTAATCAATATTCCAATTGGAATTATATGTCTGATCATTGGTTATCGTCGCCTGCCGAAGGTAGAGAAGCATTCAGTAAAAAGCATAGACATACCTGGTATGTTCCTCGGTCCGCTAGCGTTCGCAGCTCTTTCATACGGGGTTAGTGAAGGAGCTCACGGCTGGTCCTCAGATAAAACCGTAATCGGGCTCTCGGTAGGGATTGCTGCTCTAATCGCCTTTATTATTGTGGAGCTGAGGGCTAAGGCGCCACTGCTTGAGCTGAGAATCTTCCGCTCTCCGGATTTCTCAATCGGGATTGTTGTTCAATGGATTGTTCAATTCGGTCTGTATGGCGCATTGTTTCTTATGCCTCAATTTCTTCAGCAGGCGCGGGGGTTCGGCTCCTTCGATACAGGCTTGATCTTGCTGCCGCAAGCACTCGCCTCCGGGCTTATGATGCCTATTGCCGGCATTTTGTACGATAAGATTGGGGTGCGTTGGCTCGTAGTTACTGGACTGGCGCTGATCACTGGCGCGCTCTACCAATACTCCCACGTTGATATGATGACGGAGGGCAAGGACATTATTCTGCCTCTGATTATGTGCGGAGCCGGCATGGGAATGATGATGATGCCTCTGAACACACATTTGATCAGCAAGACTCCACGCGAGCTGGTTAGCCGCGTAACCTCAGTGACCAATGCTATGCAGCAGGTCATCAACTCTCTGGCGGTAGCTACGCTGGTGACGATTCTGACCTCGCAGACAGCGGACAATGTTGCCGAGATGCAGGCAGCCGGAGCCAAGGTGGACGTCCTGGAGGCCATGGTACACGGCTTCCGCGATACGTTCCACATCATGATCTATATCGCCATCGGGGGTGCGATTCTGGGCCTTCTGCTGCGTCGTGGCAAGAAGCCAGCAGGAGCACAAGGAAAACCTGGCGAGGTGCAAGAAGAGCAGCTTACAGCTGGCATTATGCATGGTTGATGAGCAATCACGGCAGAAATCCGTGCTGCATTGCCTGCAACGAACGTTATTAGTATTAATGGTCTGGCACGGAGAGGGTTCTTCTGGTTATCCAGAGGATCCTTTTTTTTATGCGTAAAATCCGGCTCTACCGCTGAATAAGTGGAACTCACTCCAGAAGCCACGGATGTTTGAGTTGAACGTAAATTCCTTAAAGTTAGACGATTACAGTCTTGACTGTATGGGGGAACGAGTATATTCTATAACTAACGACCGGTCGTTAGTCTGGAGGGCTGCAATGTCATATGATAAAATCAAACAATCAGCATTAAAGCATTTTGCCCGGAGTGGATATGAGGGGGCTTCCTTATCTCAGATTGCAGCGGATGCGGGGATCAAGAAACCCTCGATTTATAATCATTTTGTGGGAAAGGAAGACTTGTATCTGGCCGTTCTTGAAGGGATAAGCTCAGAATATGAGCAATTTCTTCAGAGCTCCTTACAGCATCAGCAGGGCCAAGCTCCGGAAAGTCAGCTCTATGGCATGTATAGAGCATATATCGAATATTTCACGAATGACGGGGATCGTACAGAGTTCTGGAAGCGGACTATTATGTTCCCGCCTCCTGTGTTGCAGGAACGAATCACGAGTATTGTAGGGAGAATTGAGCAGCAATTTGCTCCGCAGCTGGCTTTGTTGTTCACTCAGGGAATAGACAAAGGAGACATACAGCCCTATGCGGCGGAGGAACTGGTGACGTTGTTTTACTGTTTGGTGAACGGATATATGATGGGAATTATGATGGCAGGACCTCATGAATTTACACAAAAGCTGGAACGGATCTGGACGATGTTCTGGCAAGGGGTAGGCAAGGGACAATGGGTGAGAGTGGGTGGACGGAATGAGTAAGCCCGAATTTATCATTATCGGTGGAGGCATAGCCGGGTTAAGCGCAGCAGTTGCTCTGCTTCAAAAAGGGTTCAAGGTTGAAGTGTACGAAGGAGCTCCTGTACTGAAGGCGGCAGGCGCTGGTCTGGGAGTAGGAGCTAATGCACTGAAAGCGATGAAGCTGCTGGGGCTTGGCGAACAGCTTCTGGAGAAGGGTAAAGTGTTAGCTGGCGCCAAAATCTTGAATGAACAAGGTGACCTGATCACCAGAACCGATTCGATCCGCATCAGCAGCTTATTCGGAACCGACAACATTACGATTCATCGCGCGGAGCTGCTGACTGTGTTAGCCGGCGCTCTGCCACGCGAGGCGATTAAGACAGATAAGAAATGTGTAGAATTCACCGAACGTCCGGGCGGTGGAGTGAGTGTTCGCTTCCACGATGGGACGATAGCTGAAGCTGATGGCCTGATCGCAGCGGATGGCATACATTCCGTGATCCGTCGGAAGGTGGTGCCTGCTGCGGTTCCCCGATATTCGGGTTATACGTGCTGGCGCTCTGTTGTGAGCGGTACTCCTGCGGGATATGACGACTCTGTCTTCACGGAAACCTGGGGGAGCCTAGGCCGTTTCGGGATCATGCCGCTAAGCAATAACCAGATATATTGGTTCGCTTGCGTCAATGCTCCGGCACGTGACCCCCGATTTGCAGAATTCGGAGTGCGGGAGCTTGGTCAGCAGTTCAGAGGATATCATGCGCCGATCGGTGAGCTGTTAGCGAAGACAGAGGATGCCGCACTTTTGCATAATGATATTTACGATCTTAAGCCGCTTAAACGATTTGCATACGGCTCTACAGTCCTAATCGGCGATGCAGCTCACGCTACAACGCCGAACCTGGGGCAAGGAGCAGGTCAAGCAATGGAGGATGCCGTGTTTCTGGCTAATTGCTTGGCTGTGGAATCTGGTATACCTGAAGCCTTCCGACGCTTTGAGCAGCTGCGCATCCCGCGTACGAGAAAAATTGTGAATACCTCCTGGACGATTGGGAAAATAGCGCAACTCGATTCCAAGCTATTATGTAAAGCCAGGAATAGTCTGTTTCGTCTTGTACCGGCGCGGGCAAATGAAAGACAGCTGCGTTTTTTGCTGGACATCCATTTTGATGAGATTGGATCTTAACTCACATTGTACACTCACCCCTGTGTATACGGAATGTGAGCTGAAGCTTTGCTGTGCTGATCCGTTCTATAAAACATACAAGCGTTCAGCCTCTGCAGGCCGAACGCTTGTATGTCTTTTTCCATTATAGGGCATTCTACTATAATCATCTGGACTCTTCCCGATCCGGAAGCTGCAGGACGTAAGTGTCCGAGATACCGAGCAGCTTCAGGGCGCGATCGAATTCCTCTTCGGTTGCCTTGCTTCCATCATGCTTGGTTAGCGGGTACTGTGTACCGTCGGCAAATCCGCTTCCCGAGAGGAATAAGGAACTGCTGCTCATGAAGGAGCCGGAAGGCAAATAATAGCGCTGCGGCAATAAGTTCTGGTTGTTGTTAAAGAGATCCTGTCCAAAATGCAAGTGATTATCCAGAGAAATCCCCATAAGATTGGCAATCGTTGGCATGGTGTCGACTTGACCTCCAACTTGAGGGAATGTCTCGGCATGGGTCAGACCTGGGGCTGCCACAATCATTGGTACATTAATCATGTCTGTGTAGCTATATTCCTGACCGAAGATCTCAGCCATTAATTTCTTCTCATTATGGTCCAGCGAGTTGATCGGAATACCGCGGTGATCGCCATATAATACAATCAGACTGTCATCCCAGATTCCGTCTTTCTTGAGACGTTCAATGAAAAGCCCCAGAGTATAATCGGCATAGTTCTGGGATACGAGATAATCGCCTACCAGATTATTCTGGAATCGTTCCGGAATTTGCAAGCGTGCCTTCTCCTCCGG
>JARBUQ010000099.1 GCA_029239545.1 Paenibacillus sp. | reverse complement strand
CAATGCTGGCCGCTGGCCACTTATCGCGGCAGACCTTTCGACATGCGAGTATCGGTTCAGCGCAATGAATCGGGATCATGGCGAATTTCCGGAATCGCGGTTAAAGTGGCCAAGGCCAATGTATTTTTAACCAATATAGCTCAGGGCGGTCAAGTCCACTCCTTTGAAAGCGTGCTGAGGGAGTACCCGCATCTGAACTCGGCCTATACCCGCCAGCAGGTAGAGCAGCTATCGATTGCCGTTGCGGAACAACTAAGCAAACACCTGCCTCATCTGGCAGATATCGGATTGGACGTAGGGATAGACAGCAATGGGAAGCCGTTATTCATAGAGAGCAACGGGAGAGATTTGCGCATTAGCTTTCAAGAGGGTAATCAGCTGGAGGAGTTCCAACAAACTTACAGCAGCCCGATTGGCTATGCCAAATATTTATTGGATACAAGCATGTGATCATAGACCGACCGGGCTGTATACAGACAGTACCGGCGGTTTTTTACTTAGTCAGTACCTCAGCTTAAACATAAGAAAAACCTCTGGAGCAAATTACACTAGAGGTCCTTCGTGATGGATATCAGTTAGGCGGTGGGAGGGCAGACAGATGGGCTCCGAGCTTATGCTAACGATATAGTTTTCTTCGAAAACTTTCGGCTGTTGTCCTTGGGTTCCTTGGATACTATTATTTAGAGGTTGGAACCCAAAGACAAAGGCGACCACTTCGTTTCACCGCTCTACCTGCCTGCCTTTTTGCTCACATTTTTGATCTTTCTCGACCACTCCTTCCCTTCTAAGGTGGATTTTTTCCGCTCTGCAGCTACCAATCGGGTTACTGTCTCGGCTCCAAGCCGGATAAACCGGGCTAAATCGGACCCAACGAGCCAATGTTGAAAAATAAGCCGGATAAACCGGGTTAAATCGGACCCAACAAGCCGATGTAGAAAAATAAGCCGGATAAACCGGGCTAAATCGCACCCAACGAGCCGATGTAGAAAAATAAGCCGGATAAATCGGGCTAAATCGCACCTAACAAGCCGATGTAGAAAAATAAGCCGGATAAACCGGGCTAAATCGCACCCAACAAGCCGACGTAGCCAAATGAGCCGAAAACCTGCTTAAATGGAGCTTCGCGGTCCAAAAAACTAAGGGTGAAAACTACGTTTCTCCGCTCCACCTGATTGAAAGAGTCCAAACAAGGGGTCTGAGTAGTAACCCAAAAAGCAACTAATCACACTCCGGACCCGAATCAGTCGATTTTAATTGCACAACCGTGCACAACCGCAACTCATTCCCGCTACACGATCCCCGAGTCGATTCTCTTGCCTGTTTACTTGGTTTTTCTGCAAAGAATAATCCGGCCTCACGCGTCGGGTCAACGCGATTTATTTGCTTTTTGCAGCTCACTTCCACCACCCCGACAAGGAACCGAACATTGGAGGCCCCTTCGATCTCCCTCCCAGAATCTCATACTTTTTGCTAATAAGTTCGTAAAAAAAAGAAGATCCCTCCAGCCTAACCCTTCGGAGATCTTCTATCAATGTGATGACTATTGAAGCCAAAATGAAGTAGATTGACCCCCCCATGCGATAATTACATAAGCTCCCGAAGAAAGTCCGGCAGTGGGAAGTATGGCTTCAATATTCGCACTGGTCGGGACTTTTCTCGCTTTGCCTTCTTGAACAGCTCGTTCAATATCAGCTTTTGTTACACTTATCCCTCGTTTAATGAGATAGACCTTAGCTGTCTTATTCGTTACAACAGTCAGATTGGAACCAATCTGGTACGGAGCTGGCGATACGATTGATAACCCTGGACCAAAATCAAACTCAGTTATTGTATCATTCGCAAGTAATGTATTCGTACTGTTCATCAATGAATTACCGGCGATCGTCAGGAGCACCTTACCAACTGGTGGAGTTGCAAAAGTGATGCGCAGCTCATTTCCACGAATTTCAAATTGATCATAAGTAGCTTTTGTTACTGTATAAGTGTTGCCCGTCACACTATCCGCATGAGTGGCATAGGTTACACTTTCCTTAAGCGCAGCCAAATTTCCAAACGCGCTGTAAATATTTTGGTTAAAGCCGATGTCGATGCTCCCGCTATTGCTGTATACGTAGAGGGAATCGTAGCTTAGAGCTGTTGTCGGTATTGCGGAGAGCCGCAGCTCCTGGGACCCGTCATATTCACTAAAGCCGTATGTAGCGCTCAGACCGATCAATACGTAGTCTCCGGATTGCAAACCGGCAGTTGAGAACGAAACTTTCTCATCGGCCGTTACTTCGAGACGGATGCCTTTATTCAGAGATACTACATAGTCCAGCATCGTAATATATCTCGATGTTGCTCCAGGCACCAAGTATAATGCCCCTGTCTGGTCGGATACGGCATAGACGCTGTCACCAACTGTTGCAACTCTTTGACCTGTCCTATACACACTCTCAGTAACAGCTCCTTCCACCAGCAATGATACGTCAGGTATTAGTATAGGAGGTGGCGTAACGATAACAGACCCATTGCCTCCAGTAGACGGCAGCGTCGGCTTTACCGCTTCATCAAGAGTCGTTTCCTTACCCCCGATCTTGATCGGAGTCCCCTTGTCTATCGTGCTTCCAATCTCAAGCTTAAGCGGTGTTAATTCGAATTCAATTCCTTCCGCATTAATAATAGCAAGCTTAATTGAGCCCTGACCGAAAACTGCAGCAGCAGCATCGAGCACTAACACAAGGATGGAAGCATCTCTGCTTGCAATCAGCTTAGTCTCATCGGATTGCTTGTCAATGGTTAGTTTATCGATAGTGCCCTTAGGGATTTCCAGCATAATTCCTTTGGCAAATACTTGTACATCCTCATAATTTCCTTGCAATGTAATTTGAGCACCTTTGGGCAAGAGCGCAGATAAGGTTACCGATTGAATGCCCTCTCCGCTTGTTATACCATCGGACTCCACAATAGCACCCGATTGCACATCTGCCTTCTGCACGGACGTAGAACCGCTTGCAATGATGCGGACAATACCGATTTGCTTGTTAATGACAAGCTCAAGCAATAGGCTGTCTACCAGATGGATACTGTTCGCACCGCCTCCATTAATCCGGGTTTTACCCGTAATCGTGACATTCTTAAGTGTCACATCTCCTTCACCAATTCCTTCGCCCAGTGTAAGGTCACCCTCAATACGCATATTTTGCAAGGTAACACCGGCCGCTGTAACGTTGACATTCCCGGTAATTGTAGAAGTCCCGCTCGTTGGACCATATACTCCAGCCTTATAGTAAATAGCTGAATGGCTCGCTCGTTCAAGCATCACCACTACTTCGGCTCGGGTAACCAGGCCAGCAGGTTTGAAGCTGCCGTCTTCGTAACCGTTAATAACCCCAATGCTTGCGAGCACTCCGATCTGCTGTTTACTCCAGTCAGGCATGGAAGCCGCATCCATAAACTTATCAGCACTCGCGGTCGAATCCGGGGATACAGACAGCTTGAGCAGTCTCGCAACCATTACAGCTAGCTCCTGTCTGCTGATAGGATTGTCGATTCGGATACTGTTGTCTTCGTATCCTTCGATGTAACCTGCTTTGACAGCCTTAGCTACTTCTGAATAAGCCCAGTGATCCACAGGTACATCATTGAATGTCACCGCAGCCGTATCCTTCAGCTCATTCAATCGATTGATCAGGGCCAAGAGCTCCCCACGCTTAATGGGGTTGTCTGGACGCAGGCTGCCATCCTCATAGCCTTGAATATATCCTTTGCTAAGCCATGCCGCTAATTGCTGCTCAGCCCAATGTCCTTGACTGTCGGTCCTCACGTCTGCTGCGAATGCAGTCGACCATCCAGTGGTCATCAAACCTATGATGAGCATAACAATCACGAATCTTTTTAACTTGCGAAATCCTTTCATGGTTCACCCCCTTTTATACAACATTCATGTTATCCGTGCTATGCTGAATACCGATCGCTTCGACCGGCAGCGCTGATCGATTGACTCCTTCTTCAATAGTTGAGGCGATAAACAAATAATTGCTGCCTCCGAAGCCTGCGTTCGTTACAGCATACTTGCCGCCGATGAACCGCGATCCGATTGCTTTCAACTGATGCGTTCCGCCTTCAATATGGAAATGAGCGGTATCCGCATCTGCAGCGGTACTCGTGCACTCTCCAATGCTCCAGCGGATGACGTTAGCAGAGCTCACACTTTTGAGGAATGCCTTCTCACCGTTCGTCCCGCTGAATACGACTCCACCGTCGATCGTAATGGACTGATTAGGAGTGTTGGCCGCATTATTCACATCACCCACTCGATCCCAAGCACCTGTGAACAGGAACCCGCAATTAATGAGACCGCCGCCCTGCATAATAACTTCACGAGTTCCGACTTTGATTTTGCCTGACGTAGTATTGGCACCCTTGAACCACGTATTAATCAATGTGAGCTTGTTGATACTGCCCAGATTGACATCCTCTACATTGTAAAATTCGCTGTTGAGAATCGTCAGCTCACCGTTGCTTGGTGTATATCCCACTTGCGTGGTGCCAGACCGGATAGGGCGGGCGAGCTCATAACCGGTGAGCATGCCGAAGGAGCAGCTATCGATAATGTTCTTGCGCTTTGCGCGGGACGATCCCTTATTAATCGTAATCATTTCCTGCGCGGAACAACCTCTCATCTGCAGGCCATCCATATTGACCCAGATCGACCCGGAGTTGGCCATCTTGGTTCCCGGCTTCGTGTAAGTCACGATGGCATGGCAATTTTCCAAGGTTAGATCCGTAATACGCTTCATAGCTACGATTCTCGAGGCAATATGATTCTTGACTATAATCCGCTTGGCGCTGTCTCCCCAGAATGTACCGCTGTTCGCAAACGATAAGAGCCCGGAATTCCCGATGTAGGAAAGATCATGCTCGTATTGACCATGGGTTACGAACGGGCCGTACTCATCCCCATCTCCATGGCAGTTCTCAACCATACTGTAAGCCGCATTCGTAAAATCATTCAGGTGACGGGCATTGCTTGTATTACAATCCTTGACATGCCCATACAACACATTAATTTGTTGAGTCAAATATCCGGTTCCGCCCCAATCGCGTTCTTCCGGGTTCATCAACTGACAGCGTTCAGTCAAAAAGTGAGTATTATAACGGCGCATGACAACAGGCCAGAATACCTTTGTTGCGTTAATTCCTGTTGCGTCACACTCAACCGCATACTCATAAGCAACGGGATTGGAGCCAATCATATCCCAATCCGGTGTCGGTCTCAGACTTGTACCGTTGACAGGTACCGGAATTCCAATGAAGTTCATATTCCTGACGTTGCAGCGCACAACAGGATCAATCTTCTTATATGTGATTTGGCGTCCCGCTGCAAGCAGCCAGCCGGATTTGTAATTGAAACGAACGGTGTTGGAATTGAACACCTCGGTCACTTTAAGCAAGTAGTCCACTTCACGCTGCGCACCGCCGCCAGTGTTATTCTTGATCTGGGCATGCCACCAGCTGCCAACCGCGAAGGCAGAGGAGTCTGCCACCTCGAAGATGTCAGAGTACTCCAGCACATCTGCTGCAAGGGTAACCGTCTGAGTAATACCAGGCAGCGTCCCTTGAAAGAACATAATCGCTCCGAACGGATTATCGAGCGTATTGCGCTCCATCCCTTCGGTTGTCACCGTATGGTTGTGAAAATCGACCTCAATGTTGCTGCGGCGAAACACATGACGCTTGGCGAAGTTCAGGTCTGTGTGTGCCTCTACACGATGAACGGACAGATCATTCACCAGGGCATCCAATGCAAGATCCGCATTGTGATTCGGGCCGAACACACCGAACCAGCGTAAATCCCCCACTCCGTTATGCACGACCTCGAAGCGGCCTTTATGACCCCCATCAACATATCGGACTTCAGAGCTGTTGGAACTCATAGCCCAGCCCGCCTCTCTTGTACCAGCAGGATTGTGCACGGTTCCTCCATTATCAGCCTTAACACTTCTCGCTACCCAGCGTACAAGCTTGCCGCCGCCGTCTCCGCTTCTGTTATACCCACCTACATACACAAGCTGACCATCCTTGATCGTATCAGGTGACAGATGAAGCAATTCATTAACGTTTGCAACACCCAGAACTGGCTGCCTCGAGTTATCGAAGCCTAATCCATCAGCCAAAGCGAAGTTCGACTCCATAGCAGCACTGCCTGCCAGCAATGCTCCGCCAATGCCAAACGTCTTCAGGAAACCTCTGCGATTGACCTCTTGATTCAGCTTGGTATCCACTTGCTTGCCCGGAACGGCTTCATAGTCTTGATTGTGCTTTCCTTTGCTTCGATTGAACATTCGTGAGCGACTCCTTTCTTGAAAGAGGCATTATATCGTAAGATTGCCTGTACTATGTTTGATCGTTGCAGTCTCCGCCGGTAATGACGCCCGGTCAACGCCTTCTTCAATAACGGAGGTAATAAATAAATAATTGCTGTCTCCGAACCCGCCATTTAGGACCACATATTTTCCGCCTTTGAACCGTGAACGCATAGCCTTCAGCTTATGAGTACCGCCCTCGATATGAAAATGCGCTGTGTCTGCATCTGCTGCCATGCTTGTGCAATCCCCAATACTCCAAGTAATAATATTGGTGGAGGCTACACTTTTCAGGAAAGCCTTCTCAATGTTCGTACCGCTGAATACGGCTCCACCGTCAATCGTAACCGATTGGTTAGCTGTATTAGGGGCGTTGTTAACGTCTCCCAATCGATCCCATGCCCCTGTAAAGAGGAATCCGCAATTAATTAGTCCACCACCCTGCATATTGATCTCCCGTGTCCCTACCTTAATTTTACCTGTTGTCGCAGATGCACCCTTGAACCAGGTATTAATGAGCGTCAGCTTATTGATACTGCCGAGAGTGACCTCTTCCACGTTGTAGAATTCACTATTGATAATAGTCAACTCCCCATTGCTTGGGGTGAATCCCACTTGGGTTGTTCCGGAACGAATCGGTCGAGCCAGTTCATATCCGTTCATCATTCCAAAGGAGCAGCTATCAATCATATTTTTTCGTTTGGAACGTGAAGAGCCTTTATTGAGCGTAATCATCTCCTGAGCGGTACAGCCTCTCATCTGCAATCCATCCATATTGGCCCAGATTGAGCCTGAGTTAGCCATCTTAGTTCCAGGCTTCGTATAGGTGACCATGGCATGGCAGTCCTCCAGGGTCAGGTCAGTTATTCGCTTGTGAGCCACAATCCTTGAAGCGATATGCTGCTTAACGCTGATCCGCTTTGCGCTATCTCCCCACCAGGTTCCGCTGTTGGCGAAGGAAAGAAGACCCGAATTCCCGATATAAGTAAGATCATGCTCGAATTGGCCGTGTGTTACGAAAGGCCCGTATTCATCCCCGTCCCCGTGACAGTTCTCAACCATACAATAGGCTGCATTCGTAAAATCATTCAAATGCCGCGCGTTGCTCGTGTTGCAATCTTTAACATGTCCATAAAGAACATTGATTTGTTGAGTAAGATATCCGGTACCGCCCCAATCACGCTCTTCCGGATTCATAAGCTGGCAGCGCTCCGTCAAGAAATGAGTATTGTATCTTCTCATAACGACAGGCCAGAATACCTCGGATGCATGGATTCCGGTAGCATCGCACTCGACCGCATATTCGAAAGCGACCGGATTGGAGCCGATCATATCCCAGTCCTCTGTTGGCCTCAAGCTGGTTCCATTAACAGGTACCGGAATTCCTTTGAAATTCATATTTCTGACATTACAACGCACTGCAGGCTCAATCTTGCTAAAAGTAACCTCACGCCCAGCTGCAAGCTGCCAGCCTGACTTGTAATTGAAACGGACCGTTGTTGAGTTGAACACTTCGGTGACCTTCACCAAATAATCAAGCTCACGTTGAGCTTTATTCGTACCGATATAGGCAATCTGCGCATGCCACCAGCTGCCTACTTCGAATGCTGAGGAATCAGCAACCTGGAAGATGTCCGAGTATTCAATAACATCAGCAGTCAAATGAATCGTTTGTACGGTGGTTGTCTTGATCCCTTGGAAGAACATAACCGCACCGAACGGATTGTCCAGCGTATTTCTTTCAATTCCTACTGTAGTTACATTGTGATTGTGGAAATCCACCTCGATGTTGCTGCGGTGATACACATGGCGCTTGATAAAATTCAAGTCGGTATGCGCTTCCACGCGGTGTATGGACAAGTCGTTAATCAAGCAATCCAATGCATGATCCGCATTCTGAGCCGGGCCGAATACTCCGAACCAACGCAAATCACCCACTCCGTTATGTACCACCTCGAAGCGGCCTGTTAACCCGCCCAAGCTATGCACAGTTCCGTCGTTATCTTCCTTGGTGCTCGCTGCCACCCAGCGTACAAGCTTACCGCCGCCATCACCATTACTGTAGTACCCTCCCACGTGTACATGCTGACCATCAGAGAGCGAGCTTGCAGTCAAAGCTTTTAACGCATTCACATGAGTCACTTGAAGGACCCGGTTAGCCGAGCCATTCCCGCCATCCGCCAATGCGATCTTGGATGAAAGAGCATTACCTGCAATTATGGCGCTGCCGATTCCTAACGTCATCAGCACTCTTCTTCTAGTGATCGCTTTATTCGTTGAGCTTTCCCCTGCTTCCATCCTGCCCTTGTTCTCTTCATGATTCATCGATGAACAGCTCCTTCAGCATTGATTTGTTTATAGTTTGTAAACATCACATGATCAATAGGAAAATTATGCATTTTCCTAAATGTGATTTGATCCTGGTTTGTTCACTTATTATAGCTCCGCTCTGTAAACGCTGTCAACGAAACTTTTCTTGGTCTTTATCAACCTTAATCCGCATGTCAAAAACCCCTTCCAACATTGGGATAAACCATGAGAAAGTGGATCCTTGGAGGAATCGATTCATCTGTGTCGAATAATGTAATTATGATGACTACCAAAAAAATTGTGCTGATCGTATGTATATTTTTACTCTGTATTACAAGCATCCGACTGGTCTGGATGTTCTCCACCTCTCCTGGAAATTATCCTCTGGCTGTTAATGGAGTATTGGATTTGCGCAGCATAGACTCCTCCTCCACTAACACCATTCCCTTGGATGGAGAGTGGGAATTTTACCCTGATGTATTCCTGATGTACGATTCCAAGCCCGCTTCTGCAGAGAATAGGAAGTTCATTCAGGTGCCAGGAAACTGGGATACGTCCTTGTCTGCTGACAATGAGCCGCCGGTTGAATATGGATCATTTCGTTTAAAGGTATTAGTGGAAAACGATGCTAAGCCTATTTATGGCATCCGGATTCCTAATATCCAGCACTCATCTGTCTTATTCGTGAACGGTTCGCGTTTAGGTCAATCTGGTCAACCAGCCGAGTTCAAAGAACAATATACTGCACAAAATACACCTTACGATGTCTCCTTCACTGCGGAACAAGGCCAGATTGATATTGTCATCCACGTGGCTAATTTCGAAAAGTCATACGGAGGCGGTATTATGAAATCAATTAAATTCGGCAGCAGAGAGGCAGTAGAGCACGAAAAATGGGTACTGATCTCCATTCAACTGATGGTGTGCGTCGTCCTGCTGCTGCATGCTTTATTTGCTTGTATTCTCTACCTCATCGGTACTCGTCAGAAGGCATTGATCGTGTTTGCTACCTTGGTTATTACTACGATTGTTATGACACTCGTTCAAGATGAGAAACTGCTTATACTTTGGCTGCCTATCAGCTATGAATGGAATTTCCGGATTTCGTATCTTACATATGTAGGTGTTTGTGCGTTGCTGGTGGAATTTACCAAACATCTTTTCCCGGAATATGCATCCATGCGAGTTTACCGTTTGTTTTATGTGATTTTTGGATTGTTCCTGCTGCATATTACATTAGCACCCTTCCACTATACTTTGGATGCAGGCAAAATATATTTTCTGCTTGCCCTGTCCTATTGTCTGTTGTTTTCTGCACTTATCCTCAGAAGATTGTTGAACGGAGACGATGATGCTATCTATCTGGTGCTTGGCGCAATTGCAATTCTGACCAACGTCATATGGTCTTTTTTCAAAAGAAAGGTCGGCATGCATTATTATCCATTCGATATTATACTTGCCTTTATCGTTTTTGCTTCATTCTGGTTCAAACGTTACTTTCGCAATGCAGCCGCAACTGTTGAGTTGGCGGGAAGCTGCAAAAGGCGGATAAGCTGAAGGATGATTTCCTGGCGAATACATCCCATGAACTACGCAATCCGCTGCACGGTATCCTGAATATCGCACAGACGGTAATGGACAGCGATCAGAGCTCACTTTCTGACAAAAGTGTAAAAAACATGGAACTGCTCCTAACCGTAGGACGTCGGATGTCTTTTCTGTTGAATGATTTGCTTGATCTGTCGCGGTTGCAAAACAGCGGCATCCAACTGCAGCAAAGAAGCCTGAACATCCATACCGCTGCTTCAGGAGTAGTAGAAATGCTTCGGTTCATGACAGAAGGCAAGCCGCTCCAATTCGAGAATCACATTCCGCAAGCTTTTCCCCATGTGCTTGCAGACGAGAATCGACTCATTCAGATCCTCTTCAATCTGCTTCACAAT
>JARBUQ010000098.1 GCA_029239545.1 Paenibacillus sp. | reverse complement strand
TCCATATAATCCTGCAGAATAAGCAAAATTTCCTGGGAGCGTCCCAATGCGAACGCAGGGATAAGGGCAAACCCGCCGGAGGCGACTACTTCAGCTACGTTGTCGGCGAGACGCTTCTCTTCCGTGTTCCGGTCTGTATGCCCCTTATTCCCGTAAGTTGATTCCATAACGACTACATCAGGCTTAAGGTCATAAGGAACCTTTGCTCCTGGAATCGTGCGGCCTGCGCGGAAGGAGAGATCGCCAGTCATCAGAAGCTGCTGGCTGCCATCGGATACCCCGAACATGACCGCGCCGAGAATATGACCAGCTCTATAGGACGTTATATCAAGGCTGCCGATCTTTAGACTTCCGGATGCAGGAAAAGCAACAACCGAATTCAGCAGCTGCAGCATTTGTTGTTCGTTATAAGGGACGAGCCGGTTCTCGGCCCGGTATCTGGCTTCGAGAACGCGGTAGGAGTCGGACATCATGACCCGCATCAGATCCATCGTCGGCGGCGTAGCGTATACCGGAACATCCGGGTATAGTGCTTTGACGAATGGAAGCGCGCCAATATGGTCGGCATGTGCGTGGGTTACAAGAAGCGCGTCTATTCCGCCCAGCTCGGACAGCAGGCCCAGCGCTGGCATGGGATCGTCCTGATGCATGCGCATGCCGGCATCGATCAAGAGTCGAGTCCCATTCATCTCAATATGGGTACAGGATGCCCCGATTTCATTGCCGCCACCAAGCAAAGTAATTCGCATCATTCAGCCTCCGTATGTTAATTCAGATATATAAGTTGTTGCTTTCTTATGTTCAACTTATTTAGCTGTAGTATACTGGAAGGATGAACTCGTATCAATTATGTTTGTTTCTATCCGCCCCCAAAGGGTTAAAAGAATAAGTAATTACGAATTGGCGATATCGGAATGGGAAATAGTAGGTACTAATGCGAGGAGGGTGGAGCATGAAACTGACACCAGAGCAACAAATCAAGCTGCATGGCTTTAACAACCTGACCAAATCCTTAAGCTTCAATCTGTATGACATCTGTTATACGAGGACAAAGGCAGAACGTGAAGCCTATATCGAATATATTGACGAGCAGTACAACGCCGAGCGCCTGACGACCATTCTCAAGACTGTATCTGATATTATCGGTGCGTATGTGCTGAATGTGGCCAAGCAGGATTACGATCCGCAGGGAGCTAGTGTAACTATGCTTGTGTCTGAAGGTCCCGTGGTTACGGTATCGACGGAGTCTCTGGAGGAATCGCCAGGACCCCTGCCGGATACCGTGCTGATGCATCTGGATAAAAGCCACATCACCGTACATACTTATCCCGAATATCATCCGGATGAAGGGATCAGTACGTTCCGGGCGGATATTGATGTGTCCACATGCGGGGAGATTTCGCCGCTCAAAGCGCTTCATTACCTCATCCGTTCCTTCGATACAGATATTATGACGATGGACTATCGGGTTCGGGGCTTCACGCGTGACATAAGCGGGCATAAGCTTTTTATCGACCACGAGATCAGCTCCATCCAGAACTACATTCCGAACGACATCAAGGATCTGTACCACATGATCGATGTGAATGTATATCAGGAAAACATTTTTCATACCAAATGCAAGCTAAGAGAGTTCGACCTCAATAACTACCTGTTCGGGTATACGAAGGACAAGCTGAGCGAAGCGGAGCAGTTGGATATAACAGAAAGCCTGAAGTGGGAAATGGACGAGATTTTTTATGGCAAAAATATTAACATGGTGTATTAGTTCTCGTTCGTCCGTTTGTTCGTGTAATTAAATAAAGTGAGTACGGGTGTCAAAAATGTCTGCCTGCAGCTTGCTCTAAGGGGTAAAGCTTGTTGTCAGCTCATAGCGTTTGCCGGATTCTGCTGAGCGGTACGCTCCGAACATGATCTCGTGAACGTGAAGCTGCTGTCTGCCGGACTGGACAGGTTGTTCGCCATCACGCAGACAGCGGACAAAATGAGTCATAATGTCCTCCTGCGGAATCGAAGCGATCTTCGCCTGCGGGACATAACATTCCTTCACACCGCGCCAAGTTACTTGTTCAGAATCGGGAAGAGCTTGCCCGGGAGAATGGACAACGAGCGGGAATCCGCTGTCGTTCAGTGCTACCGTTCCTTTGCGTCCATAGATGAGCGTATTGTTCTGAACGAAGGACATCCCCCATAGTGTACGGATCACAGCCTGCTGTCCGCCAGCGAACTGGACGATTACGGTTACATTATCATCGACATCGCTCTTTATTTGTTTGCCGTCGCCGACTATACGATTCGGAATCAAGGTGTTGACCTCTGCCATGACACTTACAGCCGGACCGAGTAAGCCAACGATTCGACTAACCGGGTAGACCATACAGTCCAGAACGGCTCCGCCGTGTGCTACAGATTTGTCGTAATACCAGTTGTCACGCGGAGGTCCAGGTAGAGAGAGCTGCGCTTCGGCCCCGGTAATTTTGCCGATATATTGTTCATTGACGAAGTCAGAGGCTGCCAGATAATGAGGATTCAGATCGAATGGCAAGCTCATGAAGATGGCATTCTTTGATTCTGCAAGCTCCACCATCCGGGTACAGTCCTCGAAGGAAGTGGCCATAGGCTTCTCATTCAGCACATGCAAGCCGCGCTCGAGAGCGGCCAGTACGGGCTCCGTATGTACAGAATGGGGAGTGGTGACAATAACGGCGTCAAGCTCCTCCTTGTCCATCATGAGGCGATAATCGTCGTACCACCGAGGTACACCATAGGCGGCAGCCTTCTTCTCCGCGTTCTCCAGGCGCCTTGCGCAGGTCGCTACGAAACGAACTCCCTCAAGCTTGGCAGCCTGCTCAAAAAAGCGGTTGCTAATATCCCCGCTTCCAATCATTCCTAAGTTGATCGTTCTCATTGATGATTTCCTCCCTTGCATACTAGTGGTTCGCACCGGGCGCCGGGATCTGCGCGTGATGCGATACCTGTCCATGTTCATTTAATCACATATCCAAAATGAATAGCAATGCCATGCAAAAGAGACCGACCAGTCGATCTGGGCAGTCTCAATATCTCGATTAAATCTATACAAAGTTATCCATCCGAGACTATTGGGATCAGGCTTGTTCCGCTGCGGCCTCGGTGGTGATCATCCAGAATACACCGAACTTGTCTTCGAGCAGTCCGAACAAGGTTCCCCAGAACGCAGGCTTCAATGGATCCTTAATAAAGCCGCCTTCAGCAAGATTATTAAAAGCTTCATGGGCTTCGGTTTCGGTAGCAAACTCAAGACACTGGTTAATGCTGTTTCCCTTCCTAATCGGCTCATGTATCGAGTCGCACATGAAGAAGTTGACGCCGGCGGCTACAAGGCTCAAGTGCAGAACTTTGTCCTCCAGCCCTTTCTGTGCATCTGGGAGCTGTCCATACGTCATTATGGACAAAATTTCTCCGCCGAGTGCATTCGTGTAGAACTCCGCTTGGGCTTTGGCGTCCTCCGAGAATATATAAGTAGTATGTTTAGCCAATTTATTCAGCATCCTCTCTCAATGGTTTGAATCGTTCCTGAGTCTATTGTAACATCCAGTACAGGGTGGCGTTTCTCACGGATTGCTATTATGTATAATAAACACGACAACCCCTTTGCATGATCGCATAAGGGGGTTATCATTGTAATCCATTTATTTGGATATTCGCGGAATGTGCAGATGCTTTTGATCGAGTCTTTTGCTCTCATCCTCGACCCTGAGTTCTTCATCATCAATCGGCAATGACTCCAACTTCCACTCCGTATCCCCCATCATCACATCGCTGGGAAATATGTCTCCGCGCTTCAACAGCTCTTCACGGCCCCATTCTGTCGAATAAACACCGTCTGTTTCCACGACTTCACCCGATACGGGATACATTTGTTTGCCTTCAGCCAATCTGGTTCAACTCCTCGGTAGGAATGGAATGGATGAAACATGATTTCAATTATTTTTCCGAAGCTTGGCCATTATTATTCACTAATTGCTCTCCATCTTGGTCCATTTGCGATTGTGATTCGATGTGTTAGGAAAGGGATCGCCTGCTTTCAGGCTAATTTTCTTGGGATTGTTAATGCCCATAATATTGTCATTCTCCCCAATCTCGATATAAAAAGCGGAATTCGGCGCTTCTTCACCAGGACGGAATTCTGTTCTTTCTCCCATATAGCTCACCTCCGTAGTTCTCGAATTATTTATTAGTGCTGTGTTGTTTGCTGGACAGCTTTTTACTTGGATTTCCATCGCCTTGATGCTCTTTATTTTTTTTCGCTTTCTTCTGGTTTTCGTGCAGCTTTTCTACATATTCATGGGTATTGTCCATACATGTTCCTCCTTTTTCACAACGAGCGCCAGCAGCTGGAGCGTTGCGAAATTGCTGTTCAAACGACTCATTACTTACTGTAACCATTTGTGCCGAATCGTATGTACAGGAGGGATGCTCCACTACAAATCGTTGATTTTCTGACATTTTCCATTCGGATTCGCCTGTTCGCAAGAAGGGGTTTGCTCTATAATAAAGAGCAAGATGAAAGCCTTTACAATAGATTGTAGCTGGAGGGAGCGCTTTGAAAGGTACGAGAGTGGTCATTGTAGATGATGAGGTGCCTATTCGCGAGAGCTTGCGTTTGTTCAACTGGGGGTCGTATGGCTATGAACTGGCAGGCGAGGCTCGTCATGGTCAGGAAGCGCTTGAGTTATGCGGAAGAGTGCAGCCCGGAATCGTAGTGACGGACATTGTGATGCCTGTAATGGATGGCTTGCGGTTAACGAATCTGTTGAAGGAGCAGCAGTCCGATGTTCAGATTATACTGCTCACTTGTCATAGTGAATTCGATTACGCCCGTCAGGCGCTTGCGCTGGGGGCTTGTGAATATTTATTGAAAGGAACTTATCGGGAAGAGGATTTATTAGCAGCGCTTAATAAGGCCAGGGATCGGATTCCGGCACAAAGGCTTGAGGAGGCAGAGCGAGAAGAATGTGCGGAAGAGCTGAACAAGCGTTATGAGATACGTCATGCAGAGAGTTACATTATGGAGCATCTGGGCACTCAAATCGATTTGCCGGCTGTGGCCGCGCATGTGGGCTTAAGCGCCAATTATTTTGGACTGTTGTTCCGCAAGGAGACAGGTGTGAGCTTCCAGGATTACATCAAAAGAAAGCGACTCGAGAAAGCGGCGCATCTGCTGCTGCATAGTCCAATGAAGGTATATGAAGTGGCAGCGGAGAGCGGCTTCCCGAATTACAGGCATTTCTCCGACGTATTCTGTCATCAATATGGCCGCAGCCCGCGTGAATACAGAGGCGGCTATGGTCATGGATAAGCTTGCCGGACTGTCGCGCAGCATGTTCGTCAAGCTGTTCCTTGCGTTGGCTGTATCCAGTCTACTCGTTTTCTCAGGTCTGCTGTACAGCGCGCTCAGCAGCTCGCGGGAAGCTTTGATGCTGCAGAAGTCCGAGGATATGGAAATGTTCATGGAGCGAACCGGACAATACCTTGATTTGTATTTGGGCAATATCCGCAATATGCTGATTAGCTTGTCAGAGACAATGGATGAAGAGCTGCTCGCTGATCCTGAAGCTCTGCGTCAGAAGCTGAGGGACCAAATTGATCGTAATAACGGGATGATCTCGACATTATTCGTTGAGCTGAAGGATCAATCGGTCATCTCCAGCAATCAGGTCGTATACGATGTGGTCGGTCATCCCGAGCTACCTCGGATGCTGCACATTGCAGATGAGACACCAGGCTCGGTCAAGTGGAGCGAGCCTTATTATTCGCCGCTTCTTACTATGAAGACGATTGCTTTTGTGCTGGTACTGCATAATGGGTCGGGTACAGTACTTGCGGAGATTAACATTGCCAATCTGACCCGAAGATTGTTCGAGCTGCTGCAGAGCACGGAGCAAGGCTTTGCGTTGTTCACGGGGCAGGGCAATGTAGTAGCCTATGATCCGGCTAGCCGGATCGTGCCGTTCAAGCATGCAACGCTGCCTCCAGAGATGGAGGACCGGTTCGTACAGGAGCTCAATGAAATGCCCAAGGGAATTAGTCGCATAGAAGGTGCGGTCGGCTCTCTGATGGCGGTCAAGAGCAATCGCAACGAGTTGGACTGGTACCTTGTCACCCTTACGGATGAAGATGACTTCCGGGCAGGTACTCGCAATCTGCTTATACGTTTCCTCAGCATTGGAGCCCTATGGTTCTCGCTGCTGATCCTGCTTGCGTTTGCCATAAGCCGACATTTCACTACGCCGATCAATAAGCTGGCGCTGCAGATGGACCGTATTCGCGGTGAGCGTTTCGCCGCTCCATATTTGCAAGTAGAGCGCAGCGACGAGATTGGACAGCTGTCCCATAGCTTTTATACGATGCTGGGGCGAATTCAGGAGCTGCTCGCAACGGTGCGGGAGAATGAGGAACGTAAAAAGGAGATGGAGCTCACGCTCTTGCTTCATCAGATTCGACCGCATTTTCTGTACAACACATTGGCTTGTATTGGCAGTCTTGCCAAGCAGCACAGAGTGCAAGAGGTGGAGGAGACGATTCGCTCTTTGATCGGGCTCTTGAGCTACAGTATCGGCAGGAGCGATCTTGTGACGCTTGAAGCGGAGCTTCGGGCGCTGCGAGAATATATGCAGATCCAGAATGTAAAGTACGCAAATGCGTTCCAGTTTAATGAACAGATCGACCCTGCTCTGATGCGAATTCCGTTGCAGAAGCTGATTCTACAGCCGCTTGTTGAGAATGCGATCTTCCACGGCTTGGCCGAAAAAGGTACAGGCTCCGTCTTGGTCAGAGTCCATGTGGAGGAGGGGAGGCTGCTGCTGACGGTGCGCGACGATGGGAACGGGATGACACAAGAACAGATCGCTGCGGGGATCACCCGACCTTCTTCTTCGTCGTCGGAGGTTCCCTTGGGATTAGCGGGAGCGGGTGGACGGTTCAATGGCATCGGCTTATCCAATGTGCAGGAGCGCATTCGCCTTCATTACGGACCGGATTATGGGCTGGAAATCCGTTCGGAGCCTGGAGCTTGGACGGAGGTTACTATAGTTTTGCCTTTGCCGTAGGCGGCTGCCTGCGGTATTTTTGTGAGCTTAGCGGGATGTCGTCCATCGGGTCAACATCGTTGAATATCTGACAATTTGATGTAAGCGCTGTATATTTTCCCGAAAAAGACCTCGTTATAATAAAGGATACCAGTAAAGCTTGTAACATACTCTGGGCTGTGCGCGTTGGGAAAGACAGATGTCTGACAAGGGGGAACGTATCGTGAATAATGAAACCGCTGCTGCCGCAGGGCTGCAAGCGCCAACTATGCGTAAACCTCGCAAGAGGCTTTGGAACAATATATGGAGATATCGAGCACTCTATTTTATGCTGCTTCCGGGAACGCTGTATTACCTCATCTACGTCTATGCTCCGATGTATGGTTCGGTAATCGCCTTCAAGGAGTACAACATCGTCAAAGGTATATTCGGAAGCCCTTGGGCGGATCCGTGGTATAAATATTTCAAAGCATTCTGGGATAGCCCTTATGCCTTGCAGACGCTGCGCAACACACTGCTAATCAGCCTCTACAAGCTGGTTTGGGGTATGCCACCCGGGATTATACTCGCCATATTGCTTAATGAGGTGCGCCACAAATTTTTCAAGCGCTTCGTGCAGACGGTCAGTTATTTGCCGCATTTCTTATCGATGGTCATCATCTACGGGCTGGTTATTGCCCTGCTGTCCCAGACAGATGGATTGGTCAATCAATGGGTCAAAGCATGGACCGGACAGCCGATCCCGTTCCTGACCTCGACAGACTGGTTCCGGACGATTCTGATCTCTACTGGAATATGGCAGCATGTCGGTTGGAGCGCCATTATATATTTGGCCGCAATCGCAGGAATCGATCCGTCCTTATATGAAGCAGCGCGCAGCGATGGAGCGGGACGATTACGCATGATCTGGCATATTACGCTTCCGGGCATTCGCCCTGTTATCCTGCTCCTGCTCGTATTGCGGATTGGACATGTGCTTGACGCCGGATTCGAACAAATCTACATTATGTACAACGTTCACGTATATCCTGTAGCCGACATTATCGACACTTGGGTATTCCGGGTTGGGCTTCTTGAGATGAATTTCGCGCTGGCAACTGCAGTCGGATTGTTCAAATCTGTGATCGGGATCGTCTTGATAATCGGAGCGAACAGGCTGGCTAAGCGGTGGGAGGGATCGATATGGTAGCCTTGTGGAAGGACAGACTCTATTTAACTATCGTGTACTTGATCCTGATCGGGCTTGTGGTCAGTGTGATTTTTCCCTTGTTGTATGTAGTCAGCGTGTCACTTACGCCTTATAGCGAGGTGCTTAGGCATGGCGGTTTCCTGGTTGTGCCGCGAGATATTACGTTTGCCGCATACAAAGCTTTTTTGAAGGACGATATGGTCCCCTATGCATACGGAGTTACGGTGTTTATTACGGTTGTCGGAACGTTCGTGAATCTCGTGCTGACGTCCCTGATGGCGTATCCACTGACTAAGAAATACTTGCCTGGGCGGAATATTTTTCTGCTGCTGATTGTGTTCACAACACTGTTTGGTGCCGGGATGATTCCTGTTTATCTGATCGTAAAAGCAACGGGACTGCTTAATTCCGTCTGGTCGATGATCATTCCTTCTGCGATTGGTTCCTTCAATCTGCTCGTTATGAAATCGTTCTTCGAGAGCTTGCCCGAGAGCCTGGACGAGGCAGCCCGCATTGACGGAGCTGGGGAAACGGGCATTCTGGTGCGGATCGTGCTGCCCTTGTCGATGCCCATTATGGCAACTATCGGTCTGTTCTATGCGGTAGGTCACTGGAACGAGTTCTTCTCGGCGCTTATCTATATCAGTGATCGGAAACTGCATCCTTTGCAGGTGATGCTGCAAGGGATATTGAATAGAGGGAGAACATCTGAGCTGAACGTAGAAGAAACATTGCCCACCATATCGCTCCAAATGGCCGCTGTCGTGCTGACAGCGCTGCCGATCATTGTTGTCTACCCTTTCATTCAGAAGCATTTCACCAAGGGTGTGCTTCTTGGATCCGTCAAGGGTTAACATAATTCATCATTCATTTATTTAAGAAGGGGTGCAACGCGATGAACAAGAAGTGGGCAACCGGTACGCTGGCGTTGATGATCAGTGCTGGCTTAATGTTGGCGGGCTGCGGAAGCAAGGAAGAGGGCAACCCAGGTTCGGCATCAGCTTCTCCATTGGGCTCTCCGGATGCGGCGAAACCATCGGCGCCTAAGGAAAAAGTCAAGATTTCCGTCTTTATTCAAGGCGGGGGCGGCAATCCGCCTCAGGATAAGGATCCGATCGTACAGCAGCTGAATAAGGATTTGAATATGGATATGGACTTCAACATCGGGGTGACCGAGTATAGTCAGGTGTTAAGCGCAAGAATTACGGGAGGCACTCCGCCCGATCTGTTCTCCATCAGCAAGCAGCTGCTGAAGCAGCTTGCGGATCAGAATCTGCTGCTGGATCTAGGGCCTTACATCGATAAAATGCCGAATATCAAAAAAGCATACACGGCCTCCGATCTGAACAGGGGCAAATACAAAGGGACGATCTACTCGCTCGACAAGCGACAGACTGTTCCAATGGCAACCTATTGGATTCGCGCAGACTGGCTCAAAAAGCTTGGGCTCGAGGTGCCGAAGACACTGGAGGACTTCAGAAAAGTGTTGATTGCTTTCACAGAGAACGATCCGGATGGGAACGGCAAGAAGGATACATTCGGCTTAACTGGCTCTGATACTCCTGCATTCAGTGGTATTTTCTCAGCGTTTGGCGTTGCTAATCCTGGGAATTGGATGATCAAAGACAATAAAGCGCTCTATTCTTCCGCGCATCCAGCTATGAAGGACGCAATTGCCTACATTGCCGATCTGATTAAGGCAGGTGCGGTCGATCCGGAGATCCTTACAAACCAGAATCCAACGGATAAAGTATTCAAAGGTCAGGCGGGCGTCATCTACATCAATTGGTCCTCCATGATTACAGATGCAGCGCAAAAAACTTGGAAAGCGATAAATCCGAACGCCGAATGGATTCAGCTTGATGCTCTGACAGGACCTGGAGGCAAATTTCAGGGGATATGGGATGTAGGGAATACGCAAGGATTGATTGCTATTCCGAAGTCGCTCGAGAAGCAGCCGGACAAATTAAACAAGGTGCTTGAATATCTTAATTACATCACCGATCCAGGCAAGGGCCAACTAACGGTCAACTACGGTGTCGAGGGCACGCATTATAAGCTGGAGAATGGCAATGTAGTCGCACTCCCTGCTATGGCTGATTTAGGTTATGCGTA
>JARBUQ010000542.1 GCA_029239545.1 Paenibacillus sp. | reverse complement strand
CAGTTGGTCCGAACAAGTACAGGTTTGATTGCTTTTGCCGCGGTCTTCCTGATTGTCATTGCTTCGGTATTGGGCTATTTATTGGAACCGGATACGTTCGGAAATATATTCAACAGCTTCTGGTGGGTCATGACCACGGTCACCACGGTCGGGTACGGGGACTTCTATCCGCATACGATTGCCGGGAAGTGCCTGGGTATTTTTCTTTACATATTCGGGATCAGCTTCATTTCGGTTATCATTAGCAAGATTATTGATGGACTATTCGGGTATAAGCGCAGAAAGGATGAGGGTAAATTGAGCTACACAGGAACGAATCATTTTGTAATGCTGGATTGGAGCAAGAATGCGGAGCTCGCTATCCATGAAATTCTGAATACTGATTCAACCGCCGAGGTTGTCATAATCGATACTATGGAGCGAACCCCGTATGAGCACGACCGGGTCCATTATGTGAAAGGCAACCCCGTACATAAAGAAACGTTGGAGCAGGCTAATCTTGGAAAAGCCAAAGCCGCCTTTATATTTGCTAACGAAATGACAGAGAATCAGGGGTATATCCATGACTCTTCCTTCATCGATGGCAAAACGCTTCTCATCGCAACTACAATCGAACGTTATTATAATAATGTGTATACCATCGCGGAAATTAAGGACAAAGGCAATGTCCACAATTTCACACATGTAAAAGTCGACGAGTTCATCCTCAGCTCGGAAACCATATCCCAATTAGCGGTTCGATCGGCATTCAACCCAGGCGCATCCAAACTGCTTACGCAGCTTCTGACAAGACAGCATGGTGATGATTTGTACGAGATTACGAAGAAGCCGCACTGGGTCAGCTTCCGTGATGCATTTGAGGAGCTGCTGGAGCAAGGCGCAACGTTAATATCCGACGGCACTCATCTGAATATTAATCGCCGCCTGCATGAACCAATTCCTGACTCAGCCCGCCTGTTCGTCATTTGCAACAAGGATACGTATGAGGAACTGCTTCGCAAGGGATCTTAAATAAACATCCATTCATCTTCCTTTGTTTCAGGCATATCAACAATGGGTTATTAAGGATACATGAACCCATTAGGAGGTTGTCTCAGATGGATAAATCTACAATCCCGAATTTACATACTGGCTCTTTATACTGGCCTGGAACGATGAAACAGATTCCCACCTATCCAAAGCTGCAGGAGCGTGTAGTGACCCGGGTGGCGATTATCGGCGGCGGCATGACCGGCGCTCTGAGTGTTGCCGTTCTGGCGCGGGCAGGCATTCCAGCCGTATTGATCGAAGCGAAGCGAGCCGCTGCGGCCAGTACCGCAGCCAATACCGGATTGCTCCAATTCTCTAATGACATTATGCTGCATGAGCTGGCCCAGAAAATCGGCGAAGCGGATGCGGTGAAATTTTATAAGGAATGCCGAATTGCCTTGAGGGGCTTAGCCGGACTCGCTTGCTCCCTACCGTATGATACCGGATTCTACGGGCGCAGCAGCCTGTATTGTGCGAGTACTTCCCAAGACGCTCCCCGGCTGTTCAAAGAATATTTGATGCTGCGCAAACACGGATTCGCAGTCGAGTGGGGGCTGCCTCCACATATTACAGATACATTCAAGACTCGCAAATCCTCCACCTTGGTGACCCATGGCGATGCAGAGATCAACCCCGTAAAGTTCGCACACGGTTTGATCGCTCAAGCTCACCAATTCAAAGCGGGGGTATACGAGAATACACCCGTCAAGGAAGTGGAGCGGCGAGACGGTCATTTCGTTATTCACACTGAATCGGGAGAGGTTATTGCTAATCAAATCGTTCGTGCTGTCGGATACATCCCGGGTATCGAGAACACAAGCAATGTGAAGCCGATCATGAAACGCACATACGCTTTGGCTACCGAGGCCGAATCGTTGCCTGAGGGCTGGCCTTCCGACTTCATGATGTGGGAAACCTCGCGGCCTTACTTCTACTTCCGCACGACTCCAGATGGCCGGATCATCGCTGGGGGGATGGATAATGCGCTCAATGATGCGTCAGGAGCTGGTTCGAATAACAGCGCTGGTGGCTCTACTGAAATGGTCACCCCTACAAAAAAACTTCTAATGGAGTTAGGACGACTATTCCCGCAGCAGGATTGGAAGGCGGAGCATGCGTGGAGCGGAGCCTTCGCTGAATCGGAGGACGAGCTTCCGTATCTCGGAGAATCGCCATGCGATGGCATGCGGCGGTAACGGGACGATCTACAGCATGATTGCGGCTCATTTATTACGCAGCCAAATTCTGGGACAAGCCCATCCGATGGCGGAGCTGCTCAGTCCGGATCGCAATAAGTCCCAGCAGTTCTCGCTCCTAGGCTCCACCTTATGACATACTCACAGCTACTGACAAAGTGTCAGGGGGTGTGAATATACCCGGTGACACTTTGTCGAGGCCAGATATTAAAAAGGGCAACCCCGAGTATATACTTTCTGATATGTTTTAAGAAAACCTCTGGAGCAAATTGCTCCAGAGGTCCTTGGTGTTGGATATCAGTTAGGCGGTGGTAGGGCAGGCAGGC
>JARBUQ010000097.1 GCA_029239545.1 Paenibacillus sp. | reverse complement strand
GCAAACGGGCTTGACGCCGTCTTTCTATGTATGCGATATTGGCGATGGTGCCAAAGAAATTGACTACTAAGTCAGAGCAAGCCAAAGGGAGGGGATTCATTCCGTGTCCATCTTAGTAACCGGAGGAGCCGGCTATATCGGCAGTCATACAGTCAAAGAATTGTTAGCTCAAGGTGAGCAAGTAGTAGTGATTGATAGTCTCATTACGGGACATCGTGAGTCAGTTGGCGATGAAGCCTTTTTTGTGCAAGGGGATATTCGCGATTCGGCCGTATTGGATAGTCTCTTTACAACTTATCAGATCGAAGCCGTAATTCATTTTGCTGCATCCTCTCTGGTTGGAGAAAGCGTTCAACAGCCGTTAGAGTATTACGACAATAACCTCTTAGGTGCGCATGCACTTGTGGCGGCTATGGAACGACATGGTGTGAAGCGGATCGTTTTTTCCTCGACTGCGGCAACCTATGGTGAACCGAAGCGTGTGCCTATAGAAGAGACGGATGCCACGGAGCCTACAAGCCCGTATGGAGAAACGAAGCTCGCTATGGAAAGAATGTTCCGCTGGTGTGATCAAGCATACGGAATCAAATCTGTATCGCTTCGTTATTTCAATGCTGCAGGCGCGTATCCGGACAGCTCAATAGGAGAGGATCATAAGCCGGAGTCTCACCTTATTCCATTAATTCTGCAAGTTCCTCTTGGTCAGCGTGAACATATCACTATGTTCGGGGATGACTATCCCACTGAAGATGGAACATGCATACGCGACTATATTCACGTGATGGATTTGGCCAATGCGCACTGGCTAGCTTTGAAGTATTTGCGGGATAACGGTACGAGTGCCATTTATAATCTTGGGAATGGCACAGGCTTTTCGGTGAAAGAAGTAATTGAGGTTGCCCGTCAAGTGACAGGTCATCCGATTCCAGCCGTTTCAGCTCCTCGTAGGCCCGGTGATCCAGCTGTGCTGATAGCTTCCTCGGATAAAGCAAGGCAGCAGTTGGGCTGGCAGCCGCGGTATGCGGATTTGCGAACGATTATCCAAACTGCATGGGACTGGCATAACCGCCGTCCTCATGGGTATTAGGTGAACGAGAGTTAACTTCCAGGACCTGGCCATTGGTATTGGCCGGGTCTTTTCATTTGCCGCTTCAACGAGGCACCTCCGCCGCAAATTGTTGTACTAAGTACACTAATATGGGTTTAAGAAAAGCGATTGACGCCTAGTGTATGCCATGGTACATTAAATTCGACTATTTTGGTATATCGCAATTGATTTTGTCATAACAAATTGGGGATTATTGAGGTGAGTTAGAGGATGAAAGCTCTAATATATGAAGGTCCGAAACTTATGAACGTTCGTGAGGTTGATCGTCCTGAGCTGCAGGAGGATGAAGTACTGATTGAAGTTGTTTACTCCGGCATCTGTGGTTCTGAGCTGAGCGGGTATTTGGGGCACAACTCTTTACGCAAGCCTCCGATGATATTCGGACACGAGTTCGCTGGAACGATTGTAGAGGTAGGGAGTAAGGCAGCGATTGCATTTATTGCCTTAACAAAGGGGACAAGAGTCACTGCAAATCCGCTCGTTACTTGCGGTCTATGCGACCCATGTCTTCGCGGTAAGCAGCAGCTCTGTTTGGAGCGTAAGCTGCTGAGTGCAGCTTTGCCCGGAAGCAACGCCGAGTATGTTAAGATTCCGGCGCGTTTCGTACATGTGCTGCCGGATCACGTTACGTTCGAGCAAGGAACGTTCGTCGAGCCGCTGGCATGTGGAGTTCGTGCAGCGGAGCTGGCTGAGGTGCAGCCCGATCATCATGTGCTGATCGTCGGACTTGGTCCGATCGGTTTGTTTGCCCTGCAAGCCATGCAGGCTCACGGAGTGAAGCACATCATTGCTGTGGATCGCAATCCGGAGCGTTTAGCAATTGCCGCTGAGCTGGGAGCAATTCCGCTACATGCGTCTGAAGTGGACATAAAGCAGGAAGTGCGCCGACTTACAGGTGGGGCTGGCGTGGCGGTTGCCGTTGATGCTGTGGGCGCAGGAGTGACGCGCACCCAATGTGTAGAATGTGTCGCTTATGGTGGAAGAGTCATCTTGACTGGCCTTCATGAGGCGGAATCCTCTCTGCCTATCAATCACATTATCCGCAGCGAGATCGTTTGTGTGGGAGCCTTTGCTTACTCGGCAAGCAATTTCAGCACCGCGCTGAAGTGGATCGCGGACGGACGAGTGAAGATGAACGAGGATTGGATCGTTAAAGCACCGTTCGAAGAGGCCTCCAAATGGTATGATCTTTTGCTGTCAGATCCAGGAAAAGTGGCTAAGGTGCTTTTACATCCTTAGTAGCAGCTAAACTAGATTGATGAGCATGTTGCCAACAGAGGGCAGGATGTTCTATAATCTTGTTATGTTCTATTGTTGTCGGGGTATGGCGCAGCCTGGTAGCGCGCACCCTTGGGGTGGGTGAGGTCGCACGTTCGAATCGTGTTACTCCGATAATTCTTATTTTGCGATTGCTACATGAACCTATAATGGGGTGTACATATTGGATACGGTTCAAGGGGATTATTTCATCATTAAGGCTAAGGAGAACGGGGTTCACGTTATTGGCTTAACGAGAGGCCATGACACCCGATTTCATCATACGGAGAAGCTGGACAAAGGTGAGGTCATGATTGCTCAGTTCACTGAACACACTTCAGCTGTCAAGGTGCGAGGCAAGGCGACCATCATTACAAGTCACGGCACAATTCATACCGATGATTAATAGCAGAATTGCAGGCTAGCAGGCATAGCCTGCTTTTTTTATTTGTACAATGGGTATAGGGGTTATTGAAAACGACCATAACAGTGGTTGAAGGTTGCCTACATTGCAGGAGGTGTCGTCCTTATGAAGGGGATGTCCAGATTGTTAATCGTTGCAGTGGTATCCATTGGAATCGCCTTTTGCTTATCCTGGCTGCCGAAGCTGGATTCCAAGTCTCGCCTGAATGCCCAAGAAGCTTCAGCCTTCGGCTCAAGCTCGGCGGCCAAACAATTGAACGATCAGAACCTGGTTGATTTGTTGATGAAGCAGCCGCTTTTTATGGATATTGGGCATGTGGAGTGGAGTGATTCTATCCTGTCAATCGATCTGAAGACGAAGCAAGGGCAGGCGGATGCCGATTTCATCTATCGTGACCTATATACCCTCTCGCGTCTTGGATTTAATGGAACGAAGAATGTAAGTCAGCTTCTTGTACGCATCATGGAACTGCCGACTAATCCGAACAGCCAATCTCAGCTGTTGGTAGCGATGGAAGCAAGACGTGAGGATACTAAGAAAACAGACCTGAATCTAACGCAACCCGGCATAATTAATGCAGAGCAGTATGTAAGTTCACATTTTAGACTCACTTTTACACCAAGATGGCTTGACCGACAGTCTCACTAAAAGGGTACAATAGAGGTGGGTGTGCGTCCGCCAAACGGATGTGATATAATATCAAAATGGCGTTATTGACTTTGGTCGCGGTACGGAGGCTTGCATGGACAACTATACATTAGAGGATTCGGCAAAAAAATATACACAGTACGATATGATTCAATCCAATACGGATCTGCCACAATTTCCGAATATGCGGTCGGAGATGCTCTTCGCTGTTCTTAAGAAGGGCTCTTCCTCTGCGGGGAATGGCGAGCTATACGCACTCGTCGCTGCTCTTGCTCAGCTGGGACTGGATACTCACGAGATGATCCCCGCAACCAATGATCGCAAGGAGAAGAAGGAAGCGCGGGCCAGACAGCTCAAGGTTCTGGCTGGAGACTATTTCAGCAGTCGGTTTTATAACCTGTTGTCTCAAGCAGGTCAAGTGGAGATGGTGCGTCAGATGTCTGACGCGATCTGTGATGTGAATCGAATCAAGATGAATTTGTACACGAAGATGCTGCAATGGAAAGTAAGCGCCGAGGATTACTTGCATCTGTCTGTACATATCAAATCTCAATTATATGCATCTTTCTCACGTCAGCTGGAGGGCGGGCTTTCAAGAAGCTGGCCTGAGCTGCTTCAAGGCTATACGAAGTGCGAGCTCCTTCTTGAGGAGATTAAGCGTGTTGATCATGTCGGCAGCTTCCGATTGAGCTGGGCGTTCTGGCATATTATGCAATCTGGCACGAAGGAAGAGAAGCGCCAATTGCAGCAGCAGGAGGAGCCGGATCACACGAAGCTGCGCACTTTGATTCTGAAGTACAATGTAAAGGCTCAGCTGCTTCAGATGCTGGAGTCACAATTTAAATTGGTATCTGACAAAATCCGCTCACTTGAATCGGACAAGCTTATACTGGAATTATTTCGAATCGGGGAGCCTTTTACCAGATATTTGACAGCCCCTAAAGCAATAGAAGAAGGGTGAGGTGGAAACTTGATGGAAATGAAGACATCCAAAGAGCAGTTCGTCCATTCAGTATTTGAGAGCATCGCCCACAAATACGATTTCATGAACAACTTGATCAGCTTCGGACGTCACAAGGCTTGGCGCAAGTTCACGATGAAGAAGATGAACGTGCAATTGGATACAACAGCCATTGATCTGTGCTGTGGAACCTGTGACTGGACGATCAGCTTGGCTGAACAGAGTCGAACGGGGAAGATCACTGGACTTGATTTCAGCCGTAACATGTTAGACTTCGGGCAAGCCAAGATAGAGAAGCTTGGGATGGACAAGCAGATCGATCTGCTGCATGGGAATGCGATGGAGCTTCCGTTTGCTGACAATACATTCGATTATGCGACCATTGGTTTTGCCTTACGCAACGTACCGGATTTTGTGCAGGTATTGAAAGAAATGCAGCGTGTAGTCAAGCCAGGTGGAATGGTCGTTTCTCTGGAAATGTCGAAGCCGACCTGGCAACCATTCAAGTCAATCTATTATTTTTATTTTCAGAAAGTGATGCCCTTATTGGGCAAACTGGTAGTCAATCGATATGAGCAATATAAGTGGCTCCCTGAATCGCTTATTCATTTTCCCGACCATAAGCAATTGGCGGGTATTTTTCGCGAGATTGGGCTGCAGAATGTAAAAGCTTACCCGTTGGCGGGCGGTGTTGCCGCACTTCATATTGGCATCAAAGAGAAACGGGGAGACGGGAATGAAAGGAACTAAAACAGCTACTTTTCTAGAAATGATCAAATTCGAGCACACGATATTCGCTCTCCCGTTCGCTTTCATGGGGGCTATGCTTGGCGCCGTGGTTGGACAAGGACATCTGCCCTCCTGGATCCAGATTGGGTGGATTATATTAGCTATGATCGGGGCTCGAAGCGCAGCGATGGGCCTGAATCGAATTATCGACAAAACGTTCGACAAGAACAACCCAAGAACGGCGGGACGGGCCATTCCAGCAGGATTATTATCCTCCAAGGAGGTCATTCTTTTTGTCCTTATCTCGTTTATTGTTTTATTTTTTGCGACAGCCAATTTGAGCACGCTCTCCATGAAGCTGCTTCCATTGGCCGTTTTTATGCTAGTCTTCTATTCTTACACGAAGAGATTCACATGGATGTGCCACATCATATTAGGGCTTACGATAGCACTTGCGCCTCTGGGCGGCTGGGTTGCTGTCACAGGACACATCGACGGTTATGCCTTGATCTTATATGCGAGCGTGGCTTTGTGGACGGCAGGATTCGATGTCATATATGCTTGTCAGGATGTGGAATTTGACCGGCAGGCCGGACTTCATTCGATTCCACAGCGCTTCGGAGTAGCCCGTGCATTATGGATCGCCAAAGGCCTGCACTTCTTAACTGCTATTGGTTTCTTAAGTATGTTCCTGTTCGTTAGCGAGCTGAGCTGGTTGTATTTCGTTGGAGTGATCGTTTCTTATGCGCTCTTGATCTACGAGCATATGCTCGTTAAACCTTCGAATTTGACTAAATTGAACACTGCTTTTTTCACAATGAATGGAGTACTGAGCATCGTGATCTTCAGCTTCACATGCCTGGATCTGGTGGTGCGTTTCGTATGGTAAGTTCGCACGGTGGCAATTCTACCAAACCTTGGATAGTTGGCATAACAGGTGCTAGCGGGGCTATCTATGGGGTGCGTTTGATTGAAGCTATGCTCGCGCAGCATATTCCAGTGCACGTAGTGATCACAGATGCGGGTTGGCGGGTGCTGCACGAGGAATTGGAGTGGAACGCGGCACGCAGACAAGAGACGCTTCAGGAGAAGTTCGGAGGGCAGGTCCGCTATTATCCGAATCAGGACATCGGGGCCAATGTTGCAAGCGGCTCTTTCCTTACCTCCGGGATGGTGATTGTGCCTTGCAGTATGGGAACACTCTCAAGCATTGCACACGGTTCATCGGATAACCTGATGGAGAGAGCGGCAGACGTCATCCTGAAAGAAGGCAGACGCCTGTTTCTTGTCCCGCGTGAAACACCGCTTCATGCCATTCATCTAGACAATATGCTGAAGCTGTCGAGAATGGGAGTCCGCATTATTCCAGCCATGCCAGCGTTCTATCACAAACCGAAGTCTATGGACGAGCTGATTGATTTTATGGTGGGCAAAGTTTTGGACAATATGGAAATAGAACATGACTTATATAAGCGGTGGGGGGATGGAAAATGACAGAAGCAAACAGACTAATCCGCATCGGCAAAATAAACTATACGAACGTTTGGCCTATTTATCATCATTTTCCTCATAGTCGCTTTGGGGGGCAGCTAGAGTGGATCGAGACAGTACCTACCGGCTTAAATGAGGCCATGCGTGCAGGCAAGATTGATATGGGGGCGATTTCATCCTTTGCCTATGGAGAATCCTTCGAGGAGTATGACCTGTATCCGGATTTGTCCGTCAGCTCTGCGAATCAAGTCAACTCCATTCTATTGTTTCACCGCATGCCGCTCGAAGAGCTGACACAGGCCAAAATTGCATTGCCTACGACATCGGCTACCTCTGTCAACCTATTGAAAATTTTGATGACAAAGTTTTATGGAGGAAGCCCGGAGTATGAGTATGCGCCCCCGTCATTAAAGGATATGATGGAACATAGGGATGCTGCTTTGCTTATTGGAGACGATGCTATTCGAGCCAGCTGGACAGATCACCCTTATCTTGTAACGGACCTGGGAGAGCTGTGGCGGAGCTCGACAGGCACGGGGATGACCTTTGCAGTTTGGGCTGTGCGCAAGGAGACCGTGCGCCAGTATCCAGATACGATTGCGGACATTCATGCCGCCTTTATGGAGAGCAAGCGCAAAGGTACGACAGATCCCTCATCCATTATTGCTCATGCTGAGCTGAAGCTGGGTGGGACGTCCAATTACTGGCGCAACTATTTTCAACATTTGAATCATGATTTTGGAGAAGAGCAGCAACGCGGATTACGCCTTTATTTCCAGTATGCAAGAGAATTAGGTTTGCTAGAGCGAGATGTGCCTTTGCAATTTTGGACTGATAAAACCAGAGTCAGGTGAATGAATGAAACTAATGGATATTTACGCCCGCATGAAGAGGGAGATTGCACAGATCGAGAGAGAGCTGGAGGACAGCATTTACTCGGAACAACCGCTTCTCAAGGAAACATCGCTCCATCTGTTGAAGGCGGGGGGCAAACGGATTCGACCTGTATTTGTACTGCTTGCCAGCCAGTTTGGCACGTATGATCTGGATCGCGTCAAAAAAATTGCCGTTCCCCTGGAGCTGATTCATATGGCTTCCCTCGTGCATGATGACGTTATTGATGATGCTAATACGAGGAGAGGGCAGCTTACAGTCAGGTCCAAGTGGGACAATCGGATCGCGATGTATACGGGTGATTATATTTTTGCAAAAGCACTTACGGTGGTCACTCAACTGCCGAATCCCCGTATTCATCAAATATTGTCCAAAGCAATCGTGGAGATGTCGATTGGGGAGATGGAGCAAATCCGCTACTTCTTTCAAACCGAGCAATCAGTCCGTACCTACTTGCTTCGAATCAGACGAAAGACCGCTCTCCTTATCGCGATTAGCTGCCAATTAGGGGCAATAGCTTCAGAGACTTCTTATGAAGTGAGTTTACAATTGTATAAGTTTGGTTACAACGTAGGTATGGCCTTTCAGATCCGGGACGACATTCTCGACCTTACCGGTACAGAGAAGCAGCTTGGCAAGCCGCCAGGCAGCGACATCAAACAAGGCAATATTACACTGCCAATCCTGCTCGCTCTTCAGCAGCCCGACCTCAAGGAGCGGTTGTTGTCTGAGATAAAACGCATTCAAGAGGTAGATGGACAAACCAATGTCGACCCGTTCCTGAACTTGATTCGCGGGAGCAGTTGCGTACAGCAAGCGGATGATATATCTTCAAAGTATATTGAAAAGGCGATACAGGCTTTGGATGGGCTGCCTAATATAAGAGCCAAAAAGGATTTAATCTCAATAGCCCGATTTATTGGCAGCAGATCCTACTAAGGAGGGAAAACAGATGGAAAAAACATTTATGATGGTTAAACCCGATGGAGTTGAGCGCGGCCTGATAGGAGAAATTGTTCAACGCTTTGAACGCCGAGGCTTCCAACTGGTGGGCAGCAAACTGATGCAAATCCCTAAAGAACTGGCAGAGAAACATTATGAAGAGCATTTCGGGCGTCCTTATTATGACGATCTGATGGGGTTCATAACTTCTGGTCCTGTATTTGCAATGGTCTGGGAAGGTGATCAGGTTATTGCCTTATCCCGTATTATGATGGGCAAGACGAATACGCTGGAGGCGCTGCCCGGAACGATTCGAGGCGACTTCGCGATTCATACGAATCGGAACATTATTCATGGCTCGGATTCTCCCGAGAATGCCGAGCGAGAGATCGCTATATTTTTCAAACCCGAAGAACTGCTTACATACAGCAAATTGATTCAGAAGTGGATTTAGACAAAATTCGCACCGTGCGCAGCTATCAACACCAGCGCCCGGTGCGAATTTTGTAATTTTACAAAAGTGAAGAAGGAAAATGCTCCGGTCATATGGAATAGGGTAGAGACCCTGCAGCCGGAGAGTGATTTAGATTGGAGCAAGAAGACAGAGATTTCATTGCTTTTGTGAGGAAAGTGAAGGATTATTCAGGTATTGATCTGGCGCAGTATAAGGAAGCTCAGATGAAACGTCGTCTGAATACGTTTTATATGAAGAAGGGCTACGATTCATTCGTTGCTTTTTTTGAAGGCATGATGAAGAATCGTGAGTTGTACTACGAATTTCTTGACCGAATGACGATAAATGTTTCCGAATTCTGGCGCAACCCTAATCGCTGGGAAGTGCTGGAGAAGAAATTTATTAGCGAGTTTGCTCGAACATCAGGTCGAATTAAGTGTTGGAGCGCAGCATGCAGTACTGGCGAGGAGCCATATACGCTAGCGATGATTCTGGCAGAGAATGGAGTGCTCGATCATGCTCAGATCATGGCCACAGATATTGATGACGGGGCGATGGAGAAAGCCAAGCAAGGCGTTTATCTGGAGCGTTCCGTCCGAGATGTTCCGGATCATTACTTGAGAAAGTATTTTACCCACCAGGACTCCTTTTACAAAATTTCGGATACGCTCAAGAAAAATATTATGTACCGCAAGCAAAATTTATTGAACGATCCCTTTGACAGCTCCTTTGACCTGATTGTATGCCGCAATGTGATGATTTACTTCACCGAAGAAGCCAAACACCAGCTGTATCACAAATTCAGCCGTGCACTTAAGCCGGGAGGGCTGCTTTTCGTAGGCAGTACAGAACAAATCTTCACACCAGGGCAGTACGAGCTGGAGTCTGTTGATACATTCTTTTACCAAAAAAAGCGCAGCATTGTATAAGACCTTCCATAAATTCACATACTGGGTGTAACAAGTCTTATTTTCGTCACCTCGCACGAGGTGGCGAAAGATGTGCACTGGAGAATTTCTGTTGGAGGTTTGGTATGGACAAAAGGAAAGTCATTATCGCTTACCGAAGAGGGTTCATTACAATACAGGAATGTGCGCAAATATTAGGTATCGATTCGATGCAGCAGATGGCAGGCATGGTGAACGATCCAAAATGGTCGGAGCCTAAGCGGGTTTTGACCCGTCCGGTTAACGGCTAATTGGGGTCAGTGATGAGAAGTAAAGATTAGCACGTCTAAGGATGCGTTTTTCGAGCAGCCCTGGCCGTGCTATTTTTGTGTCCTTTCGCAGCTTTTCTGTATTTAGGATGAAATTACGATCATTCAGATAGCTTCCACTGTTCTTGTCAAACCGGGGAGCCTGTACTATAATTAGCAAAGGACTTTTACAGCAAAGCGCTAAAGTATGCGCGAAGAACGGTATGGGACGAAAGGGGAACGTATTTTCATGAGATATTTAACAGCGGGTGAGACGCACGGGCCACAGCTTACAGCGATTGTGGAAG
>JARBUQ010000096.1 GCA_029239545.1 Paenibacillus sp. | reverse complement strand
GATCCTCGCCTTGACCCTCACCTGCACTCTGATCCTCACCTTGATCCTCTCCTACATGCTGATCCTCGCCTTGACCCTCACCTGCACTCTGATCCTCACTTCGACCCTTGTCTGCACTCAGATCCTCACCTGTACTCCCCTTGACCTCCAGCCGACTCTCCCGCCATCCGCCTAGCGACATAGCTTCAAGTCCAGACACAGAGATGACTGGAATTCCGAGTGCCCACGCCATCGTCTTCGCGACACTTATGCCAATGCGCACACCTGTATAAGAGCCCGGGCCTCGCCCAATTGCGATACCGCTCAAGTCCGATGGAGCTAAACCATTCTCACTTAAAATTTGCTCAATTGCAGGCATCAACAGAATCGAATGATTCCGTTCCGCCTCTGAGCTGAATGATGCAATCGTGCGCCCATTCTCAAGCAGAGCAACTGCAAGTAAATTGGTGGATGAATCTATAGCCAGAAGGCGTTGTGTGTGATCTGTTTCTATTGTCCCATTCATGTCAGAATCCCGTTCTCCTTCATTCGTCTGCACCACAGCACATAGGGCTCACCGCTAGGTGTGATTTCGAAGCTTCTTTCCTCGCCGCCCAGGTCATGGATATAGATTGCTAAATGATCTTCCGGCAGAAGCGGTACAATGCGGCTGGCCCACTCCACAATGGTGACACCATTCCCATAAAAGTACTCGTCCAAGCCAAGCTCGTCCGCTTCTTCCTGCGTAATTCGATACACATCCATATGGTAGAGCGGAAGCTTGCCGCCCTCGTATTCTTTTATAATGGTAAAAGTGGGGCTGTTCACAATCCCCGGCACTTCCAAAAAATGAGCAATGGCCTGCGATAATCGGGTCTTGCCTGCTCCTAAATCACCATCCAACGCAAGCACCGTACCCGGACCCAGGTTTGCCCCCAAAGCCTCTGCGAATTGAACGGTATCGTCTAGGCTTCTTGCATGAAAAACATACTTTACTTCCATCATTACCGCTCCCTTGCCCCTCTAATCTGAATATGGGCCGATTGAACTTGACCTTATTATATCGGTCCTGTATGAACCCCGCAACAAAAGACAGCTGTTGGGGGTGCAAACATATAGGCTCGTCCTTTATAATAGAGAGAAAAGCACTTTCGAAGGGATGCCGTTCATGCCAACTTCACAAAATTATGCGAACCACAAAAGAATCCACGGCCTTTATCATTTCGCTTTATCGCTCGTTACGCTGCTGGTGTTCATTGGCTCTCTCATCTATCTTGGCAAAGCCCTGGCAGACGGAGAACATGTCTGGAATGCTTTATTGTTTACGGGGACCTCGTTGTGTCTTATCATCCTCTTCTTGATCGTTCGGGGATATGCCGCCAAGGTGCAGGACCGGGCTATCCGCGCAGAAGAGCAGCTGCGGCATTTCATGCTTACAGGCAAGCCTCTGGATAGCCGCTTGAGCTTGAAACAAATCATTGCCCTTCGCTTCGCGGGAGATGATGAATTTCCTCCGCTCGCCGAGAAAGCAGCTCAGGAGCAAATGGCTCCCAGCTCCATCAAACAAGCCGTGCGCAATTGGCGGGCGGATCATCATCGAGTATAGATTGTTTATTGATCACGAAGGGTAAATTACAGCATAGGACAACAGGGGGTGCAGGGGATGACGAAATTCCGTATCAGGTTGAAGCTTCAGGTGTGGCTTAGGTGTGCGGTTTGCGCCCTTGCCCTCACACTGCTTGGGCTGAGCATGCCCGGAGGCTACCCATCAGCACATGCCGGATTTTTCGATTCGGTCAAAGGGATCTTTCAGCTTCCGGGACAAGTCGACAATTTGCAGGAGCAGTATGAGAGCACGAAGCAAAAGCTGGATCAGACCACAGACCAGTTGGAATCGGTCGCGCGTGATTCCAAGGAAGCTCTTCAGCAATTCAAGGATAGCGAGGAGCGCTACAAGGAAAGTCAGCAGAAGCTGATGCAGGAAAATGAGCGGCTGGCCCTTCAGAATGAGAGTCTGCAGCAATCTATCAAGCAGCTTCAGCAATCTGAGCAGGAGCGCGCAAACAAATACAGACGGACGATCATCATGATTGGAACGGCAGCGGCCTTGGTGCTTTTATATTTTGTCCTTGGACGTGTACTGCGGGTTGTATTGCGGAGCAGGTAGGCATGGTCGATCGCAACTCAGGAAAGGAGCTTGTTAGATGGAAGTAATAACCGAGCAACAGGCATCAGGTGGTGCAGCCCGCTCCACTCTTAAGCTTATCCTGGAGCCTGCGGAATCGGTGCATCTGCTGCATCCCAAGCAGCTTGTGGCTTTTCAAGGCGCTTCTTCCCAGCGAGAGGACCGATTCCTCGACTTGAAGGGCATCGTCCGGAAGAAAAAGCTGCTGAAAGCCAAGCTGTCCGGACCTGCTTCTGCCTTTATATCTTTGCCCTTCGGGTGTTCAATTGAGCCAATGCCGATATCTGGCGAGAACCGATTGTTATTCGAATTTCGGCATTTGCTCTATTTTACAGATGACATCAAGATGACCAGTGTTGTGCAGAGCGCCAAGAATATGCTCGTTACCCGTGACTTTATCCGTATGAGATTCTCAGGAGAAGGCTCCATTGGAATCGTTTCGAGAGGACCGTTGCAGACTTGGGAGCTCGATCCCGAACGCCCCTCCTTCATTGATTCACGATGCCTGATTGCTTTTCCAGACAATGCACATCTCGAGCTCTGCGTCTATGGCAACCATCTGGCAAGCCAGCATATGGCCTACCATTGGAAAATTACCGGATCCGGCAGCGTCCTGCTGCAATCCGCCCCGATGGACCCGGACTTCGAGGAACAGCTTGGAGGAGACGGCTTCATCAAGCGCACCCTTCGAGAGCTATTGCCATTTGGCAATATTTATATTAAATAAAACTCAAACACACCCCTGCCTTCGATCCAAGTTGATCGTTGACAGGGGTGTTGTCATAAATGCCACTTGCTTACACTTCTTGAAGCTGATCTAAGGATACCTTGCGAACTTCGCTGGGGTTGTGCTCTTCATGCACCCTCGCTGTGCCGCTAGTTACATCGATACTATCAATCCATACAGACTTCCCGTTCAACTCAACGTTGATTTTGTCTGCTGCCTCGAATATTTGCTGTGCACGATTCACATCCATTGTATAATCCTCCTGTCCTGCTTATTCTTCCGTCTGGAGGAGCGATTCCACATATTCCATCGTATCCGTCGTGGTCTCCTCGATAAGGCCATTATGGATCGTCACCGTGCCGCCCCCGAGTCCCTCATTGATCATACGATCAACATCCATGAAGTAGTCGTTCCGACCTTCGTGATCCGAATCTTTACCCTCTGTATCTGACAAAATTCAGTCTCCTCCAATCATTATACAATCTTCGTTTATATTTCCCACCGTGCTGCCAAAATACTCAATTATCAGACCTAAGGAATAATTTGGCTGCATGAGATCTGCGAGGTGTAGGCAGAGCTTTTTTGGCTAACAATAAAGAATAAGAAGTTACTCAAAAGCTGGCCCACGATTTGAATTAAGGAGGGAATTATTTATGCATACGGTTTGGAAAGGGGCGATCAGCTTTGGTCTGGTTCATGTCCCCGTGAAAATGTTCTCAGCAACAGAGGACAAGGACATCTCGATGAAATACATTCATAAAACATGCGGAACCCCGCTTAACTATGTGAGGACATGCCAGCATTGTGAAGAGAAAGTCGAGTGGGAGCAAATTGTGCGGGGATATGAATATGAAACCGGGCGTTTCGTCTTATTCGAAAAAGAGGAGCTGGATTCCTTATCTGAAGCAAGTAAGGAAATCAAAATACTCGACTTTGTAGATTTGACTGAAATTGATCCCATTTATTTTCAGAAAACTTATTACCTCGCTCCGAATGAAACTGGTACAAATGCCTATAGCCTGCTGTTGGAAGCGATGCGTCAAAGCGGGAAAATCGGAATATCGAAAGTATCCATTCGTTCCAAAAGCAGTTTGGCCGCCATACGTGTAATGGACGATTGTATCGTAATGGAGACGATCTTTTATCCGGACGAGATTCGTTCCATCAAGCAGGTCCCTAACTTACCGGAAAAGCCTGCGGTGAACGACAAAGAATTGGTTATGGCCAAAATGTTGATCGAGCAGCTGTCCACCCCCTTCAATCCCGAGCAGTACAAGGATGATTATCGCGACAAGGTAATGCGCATGATCGAACAGAAGGTCGCGGGAGAAGAAATCCGCATCGCACCGGAACAGCCAAGCACGAATGTCATAGACCTGATGGCCGCCCTGCAAGCGAGCCTCGAAGCCGTCAAGCCAACATCGGCTGGTGCCGGTTCCGGCACTGAGAACGATGAGACCAAACCAGCCGGCAAACGCCGGGCCAAACCAAGAGCTGACAAAAAGACAAGTACCGGATCATAGTCATTTGGAGTAAAGCCGGTTGGAGTAAAGCCAGTTGGTGTAAAGCCAGTTGGTGTAAAGCCGATTGGTGTAAAGTCATTTGGAGTAAATGAAGTGTCTTGCAAGGGATCAGGCCCGCTCCAAAATCTGCTCCACCTTGCAGTCCACCGCTGGAACATTGACGAAGGCCTGGATGATCGGCTGTCTCATCGTGCCGCCTGGAGTAAACTCCAGATACTCCACCTTCACGGTAAGGCTGGGCTTCAGCCACACCGAATCCTTACTGCGCTCCGGTTCGTTATGGAACGGGCGTTCTTTAACAATAAGCGGCTTAATCAACTCGGTCAGAGCCTGCCACTCTTGCCCCGTTACTTTGCCCGCTCCCGCATGTCCGATGTAGATAAATACTCCCTGCCCATCATATAACCCGAGCAGCAGGGAGTTTACTGTTCCGCTTCTATACGTCACTCCTCCTATTGCCGCAACCAGGTCCGAGTAAAATTTATGCTTCACCCATCTGCCGTCCTTGCCATCTATTGCATAGGTGCTGGTTAAATCTTTGCAGACGACACCCTCCATTTGATGAAGCTTCATAACCTCCATTAATGCTTTCCCATCCGGATAGTTGCTCACCAGTTGAACATGACGGCTCGGAATGATCAAACTCTCCAGCAGCTTCTGGCGCTCAGCCAATGCCAGATCTGTCACCCATGCCCCATCGCAGAACAAAACATCAAACACCATATAAGTAACCGGCACTTGTTGGGCCGTTAATCCAATCCGGCTGCTAAGGCGGAGACTTTCGCGCTTCATCACTTCGTGGAAGGACGGCTTGTTCTGATCAAACGCAATGACCTCACCATCTAGTATGACAGACTGGGCACGACAATAAGAAGAGGTATCCAGCAGCTCCGGATATTGCATGGTTCTCTCATTCATTCGACGATTGAACAGACGCGTCTGACCGCCATCATAATAACTCAGCATACGCACTCCGTCCCACTTGATCTGCGCAATCCAATTGCCACCCTCTGAATTCCAATGTTGTGACCTAATCGGCTCGAACGGAATCACCGGCCTAAGCTCCATCATCCCAGCCCCCTCCATGCATATTACCTGTTATGCATAGACTTGCCAGGGCGTGTTGCAGTTATACTCCGAAGGTGGACCCCGATGATATTCTCACTCCATGCCATCTGCTTGGACTCTTGCTTCGTACGCAGCGGGACCAGGAGTTTCGTTCCAGCGAATAGTAGCTCTACTGCCAGTATGGCACCCGCAGCATCCAGCAAAACATGCTGTTTGACGAACACTGTCGAAGCGACAATGCTGCAACCAACTTATAAGGCTGATCATTGTTGTACACGAACCGGACAATATCGAATAAACCGCCCGTTTCCGCAGCTCAAATTTCTGATGAAAAAGCGAAGAAAATCCTGAATAATTTCTTAATTGTTGCGGCTTTTCTTATGAAACTCACAATATGTGCGGATTAGCATTCATATAACGTATACACCGCCTGGACAATTGGAAAACTAGTGAAAGAATGAGGTGATTGGAATGGCGAGCAGTGCTCAGAGCAGTGGAACCGTCACAGTGGACGGCTACGAAATCAAGATCACGAACCCCGATAAAGTGTTATGGCCGGAGAAGAACATTACAAAGGTGATGTATCTGGAGAAGCTGCTGGAGCTGGCACCCTATCTGCTTCACTATTGCTCCAATCGCTATTTGACTACGATTCGGTTTCCGCACGGCATTCATGACAAATCCTTTTATCAGAAAAATAGTCCCGAGCCCGCCCCTGCCTATGTCCGTACAGCGGTTATGGAGAATATACGTTATGTCGTCCTGGATTCCATTCCTACCTTGCTGTGGCTGGGCAATTTGGCTTGTCTTGAGTTCCACTCCTCCTTTCATTATGTAGATGATACGAGTCCTGCCGAATGGGTGCTGGATATCGATCCTTCCCTCGATCACGAGCCGCGTATTATGCAGGCCGTGCTGCTCATTGGCGAAGCCTTGGATAAAATGCGGATTCACAGCGTGGCCAAAACGTCCGGGGCAACCGGTGTTCAGTTGTTCATACCTATTCAGCGTGGATATACGTTCGAGCAGCTCAGGAAGATCGGGCATTTCTTAGGGGGCTATTTGACACAAACTTATCCGAAGCTGTTCACTATCGAGCGATTGAAGAAGAATCGCGGGGACTTGATCTATATCGATTATTTGCAGCACTGGTACGGCAAAACTTTATCTGCACCCTACACGCCTCGTGCCCGTGAGGCTGCTTCTGTATCCACTCCTCTGGAATGGAGCGAGGTTGAGCAGCAGGTCGATCCGCGAGACTTCCATCTTCTCAATATCGGAGAGCGGCTGCACAACAAAGGGGACCTTCTCGCGAAGGTCCCGCCTCAGAGCCTGGAGCATGTATTATCTTTCGTTCGATGATCCATTCATAGTTAACAATCAGACTGTTTTCTTCAAGTTCTCAAGCTCTAATGTAACCGTCTCTATCATCTGCACAAAGGCTGTCAGCTCCTGCGAGCTGGCGGCCTGGGTGCGCGCGTTAATAGAAGTTTGCTGAGACTCGGACATTACCTGCTTCAATACTTTGGAGATTCCCTCGAGCTTTTCCTCTACCTGCTCTAATGCCTCCTTCGAGCGTGAAGCCAGCTTCCGCACCTCATTGGCAACAACATTAAAGCCTCTTCCCTGCTCACCCGCGCGGGCCGCTTCAATCGCAGCATTCAGACCGAGCAGATGCGTCTGATCGGATATTTCCTGCATCATGCTGCCCATCGTGTAGATCTCCTCGATCTCTAGCGACAAGCTGTTCACCATCTGATGCGCATGATCCTGCGATTCTGCTGTGTGCAGAGCTGTTTCGGCAACAGCCTGGCTGCTGCTGCTCAGCTCCACCATCATCGAGGCAAGCTCCTGCACCGCATGGTTAACTCCTTTGAGGAGGTTATCCTGGTCCTCTACGAGCCGCTCTATCTTGGCTTTCTCCTGCTGCTCGTAAGCTTCCAGAACAAGGGCTGAATCCAGATTGAACATCTTCGTCAAGGCATGTGTCACTTGGAGCCATTCTTCAGGCAGCACCCTCTTGAAATGGTTTATAGCCAAATCCAAGTAAAGCATATACGTCCCCAAATACCAGTTGGTAGTCAGGCCAATTCGGGAGTGAATATGACCAATATACAGCCGCTTCTCGATAAATGTCTCATCGATTGTCCCAGAGGCCATAGTCAAGAAATACCAGCGCTGCGTTTCTTTCAAGCGATCAAGCGTGCTGTGCTTTTGAATTAAAGCAGCAAGCTCTTTTTCTTGCGATATCCGTGCATATAACTCGTCTACTAGCACATTCACGATCTGTTCGAACTGCAGCTTCTTGCTTGCGAGCAGGTGCAGATCCTGCTCAGTCAGTCCGATATACTCGAGTTGCTTCTGTCTTGCTGCTGATAACCGGATCATTAGGTCGCCTCATTTACACTTAGATCCCACATTTCGCAAGTGAACCCCTTGCAAAATGCGGTTAGATAACTCCAACCTGAACTATTGAAAAAGCATATAATTTCAGGTGTATCATTGTGTATTCGACAGCTTCCTACATTTTCCTTCCCATATGAACTACGAACTAATGCTCACATCGGCGGTGCGTCTGAAAAGCTGCAACATTTTTGGCTTGTGTGCTGCTCCTTTTAGAATAAAGGCGATAAAATACGCGCAATAACTTCCCTGCCTCGCTCGAAGCGGGAACGACTTGCGAATGCTTGCGGATCAATCTCAACACTATCCAACATATCTTGATGAAAATCCTGCTCCAGCCTTTCAATGCTGGCTTGATCATACAAAACAGCTGTGACCTCGAAGTTGCTGAAGAAGCTGCGCATATCCATATTTGCCGTGCCGACAGAACCTAACATATGATCGATGATCAGCGTTTTGGAATGAACGAATCCTTTTCGATATTGATAGCAGCGAACACCTGCTTGCAGAAATTCCTGGATATAGGAAAGCGTTGCCCAGTGCACAAGCTTGGAATCCGGGACGCCGGGCAAAATAATCCTCACATCAAGCCCGCTCAAAGCGGCTGTCTTAAGCACCATTGCGATACTGGGGTCGGGAATAAAATAAGGCGTCGTGATATAAATACGTTGCTTCGCTACAGCCATTCCGCTGAAAAACAGTTCCTGTATGGAATCCCAGGGCGCATCGGGTCCGCTGGAGATGATTTGCATATGCTCCCTTGGACCGGCTAACCTTTTAACATCATGACCGTCGTTCTTATCAATCCGCTCGCGCGAATACATACGCAACTGCTGCGCATCTAGCCGCATCCCGCTCACAAACATCCAATCAACAGCAAATATATCGTTTAAATCCTTCACACAGCTGCCATACACCTGCAAATGAGTGTCTCTCCAATACCCTAGATTAGGGTTGCCTCCCAAATATTCGTCCCCAATATTAATTCCGCCTACGAAACCGATCCGCCCATCCACCACAACTATTTTACGATGATTCCTATAGTTTAGTCGTTTATTGATGAACGCTATGCGAAGAGGAAGAAAAATGTATAGCTCTACACCCGCATGACGCAGCTCCTGTACATAACCAGGGCTTAATTGATAGCTGCCGACACCATCCACGATTACCTTAACCGAGACGCCCTCATGCGCTTTCCTGATTAATGCCTGCTTCAGAATCACACCGATATTGTCATCTCTAATTGTATAAAATTCAAGATGAATGTAATGCATGGCCTGATCAATGGCTGCAAACAAAGCAGCATATATGCTGGCGGTGTCATGGAACAGGATCACCTCGTTGCCTGGTCTGATCGGAGTTTCCTGTATATGTTTAAGCAGCCCCAACAGCCTCGGCTCATGGAACACCTCACATTGCTCCAAGCCAGTCGGAATTTCAGTAAATGCAGCTTCACTCTCAGAGCGTTTTGTCCTATGTTTGGTCCCGATTCGGTTGTGTTGTCGATATTCCCGAGCTATGTAAAAGTACAGTACGAATCCTACTATCGGTAAAATGAACATCACCATGAGCCACGCTACGGACTTGGGGGGATTGCGGAATTCCGCCACGAGAATGGTGAATAGCTGCAAGCTGAATAAAACAAGTACGATTATAATCCAACCCATGATGACTCCCTTTCGATATCCCCCGCTTATTCTGCAATAAGCAGTCACTTCCTAAGCCAATCTTCGGTCTCTTTGAAAGACTAAATCGATTAACTCCAAGGATTCATAGGTTTATCATTCGGCTGGAATACATTTTCTATACGTATGGGGCTTCAGTCAGCGTGTCCAAGATCTCATTTTCCGGAAATGCCACACTGCCGCCGCTGCGATAATCATTACCAGTATAGTTAGTATACTGCCCTCTGCACCGAAATCCCCTCCATTGAAGCTGGAAGCCCCGAAGCGTTCCAATGCGAATATGGAAGGCACCTCCGTTCCCGACACCTCGAACCCGAGAATATTGCCCTGCACATAATTCCATGAAAGATGCACCCCAATGGGCAGCCATAAGCTGCCTGAGGCCTCCCGGCATATTGCGAGCAGCAAGCCGGCAAATGCTGCACTCATAAGTGGAATCGGGTGCTCAAGAGCACCTGGATTCAGCCCATGCATGAGCGAAAATAACAAGGAAGAAACAACGATTGCCGGCCAAATTCCGAAGTGAACCCGCAATAAGCCTTGTGTGTAACCGCGAATAATGATTTCTTCATTCAGGGTGACAAGAACCATAAAACCAGCGTAACTTCCAATCATGACCCAGTCAATCGACGCTGCGGGCAACAAACTAAGACGGATTACACCTAACAACCCCATAATGAGTGTTATCCCGACAATCAAAACCGCTCCTAATCCTAACCCCCATCCAAAATCTAATAACCATCTGCTGCTTCTCCAGCCCATCGACCATTTCGATTCACGCTTGCGCTCCATCCATCGATACATCAACCATGCTGCCGTAATGAATCCAAGCGCCTGGGCAATGTTCGACCCATA
>JARBUQ010000541.1 GCA_029239545.1 Paenibacillus sp. | reverse complement strand
GATTTTTCCAAAAGCTTTTCCGAAAGCACAGCTGCGCTTTATTATATTATAGCATAAGTGTAAGCACCACTTAATCCCGGTCCAGAACTCATGAGTGCGCATCATTTCAGTGAAAAGACCTCGACCAGCTTGGCAATTGTTGATTCTAGTATAATCTGTGTCTACTACTCAGTCTAACTCAAGGCATAACAAAAGACCCTACCTCTTGCGGTCGGATTTTCATGGTATTAATTGAGACGAGGCAGCTCCTAGACAGAACCACGACACCAGTCTCATAATATACCCCAATTACAACTATTTTATTCTAAGAGCCTGTTCAAAAAGCCTTTAACTATAGAAACAAGAACAGGGCTGCCGTATCAATCGGCAACCCTGCTGTCTAATTGCTCTGCTAGCTTTTCTGCCCAGCGATAGTTGGATTCCTTCGTTCTTCCACCATTATGCGGTGTATGAACGACGTTGTGCCGTCCTAACAAAGGATCGTCCAACGGAAGAGGCTCTACGTCGAACACATCCGCGGCCAGACTTAACTCATCGTTCAATACTCGCCTTCTAAGCTCGACTGTATCGCAAATCCCGGCACGTGTTGCGAGTACGACTAGACACCCTTTCGGCAGCGCTCTGATATGCTCGGCATTAATCAATCCTTCCGTACCCGGGATTAATGGAACCATTGGCACGAATATATCTGCATCCTGCACCAGCTTCTCAAGATGCCACTCTTTGCGGCTTCCTGAACGATGAAATGCAGGCTCTGCTGCATAAGGATCCCATACGGCAACATCTGCACCAAGCATGCTAACAAAGCTGGCGTACCGACTCGCGACATTTCCTGCTCCTACGATGCGTACCTTCTTACCTTCTACGGTTCCGTTGACGAAATTTGGATCATCTCCGAATTGCTGTAGCGGAAAAATCCAAGGCTCTTGACTGGTTATGATCGCATGATGCATTTGTGGAATGCGGCGTAGAGCACATATCGTTAAACCTAAGGCAAATTCAGATACCGATTGGCCCCAGTATCCTTCTGATGGCTGACCATATAGTCGAACTCCACGCTCCGTAAGGACATCAGTAATGTCCTTGCTCGGTTTCTGGGCGTAACCTGTGATTGATATAAAGGCTTCTTTGAGCGAAGTAAATTCATCTATACAACTAAGGGATAAGGGTACTGCTAATGAAATAAGACGGTAAACCGTGCTGGGATTGGGCACTACTTCGGAAAGCAGATTACGAGAGTCCTGGGGAAGCCGAATAAATGTAACATCACCTAAACGTTGTAATAGCAAGTGAAGTCGGTCGGCTGTAAAAGGCCATACTTGTTCAAACTTAGGATGTACAATTATTACTGTTCTCATTTTATTCCCTCCTGGCAAACGATTGCCAAGTCTCTTCAATGAAGGACTCTTGAATTTGACCCGTAAAAATAATGACACTATATTGAAAGGAACGTATTTCCCCATGATTCAGCCGCCACGGTCCTGCAATACTGCAGCTTGGGCTAATTCCAAGCTGCCCATCTACCCGCCATGGCACAGGATGCTCCAAGTTCGAAGGATGGTCCATAATGGCGATTCCTGCATCGTTATCTCTTCCTTGGATCGGCATTTGAACAGCAACCCACCTTGCCCGTTTCCCTTCTGCTTCTGCATTTCTCTGGCCCGCGCTGTTCAGGGCCGTACCCCCTGATGGGTGACGAAACGGCATCCTCAAAAACAGTCCACCATACGGATATTCCCCAAATGTCAGATCAATCTCGGCTTGAAGCTGCCAATTCAGATGCAATTGATAGTGATCCCCCAGATCGGTAAGCTCCCAACTCTGAGTTTCCTGTAAAAGCGGTTGGCCTTGCGGATGACGGTACTCTGTACGCACACTCCATATCGCACAATTGTCCTTAACCTGGGCATCCTGCGTTAAACGAGGATGGAATGTACCATCTAAATGAATACGCGTTGGGTTAAGGCCTTCGCTCCAGAAACCAATCCCATTCACATCATTGAGGCCTATGTATAGTCCATGCTGCCAAGGATGGTGAGCAGGTGCATCTTCGGTCAGGATCCCCTTCCCATCTGGCGCAAGGATGGGGTGGATGAACGGCCTGCTATTCGCTTCTGCCTGTTGAACTAGAATCGGTTCCACTGCTCCACTGCGAAAAATACGAATTTGATCGCTACTATTTTCCACGGAAAGAAGCGGCTTTGCATGACTCGTCATGGCTTCACCTCTTTATTACTCTCGTCATGCCTGAATTGTGGAAGGTTCACCCGCATTCCGCCGTTCAGAGCCGATTCATGCGCACAGAGTCCTGCACTCGTCCAGTTGGCCGATGTATACACATCCGGGAATGGCGCCCGATTCTCGATTATACTCATGATGAATTCATTCGCCAGATGCGGGTGAGATCCTCCATGTCCACTGCCTTGTGTGAAGGAGAGGTGCTGATTGTCCCCTGAATCATAAACTCCTTGTGTTGTATACTTACGAATCTCTTCAGGCAATAGATGCGCATAGTCTGGTATCTCCACACGCTCGGCCTGCTCTCCGGTGAAAACAACCGGCCGTTCTTGCTCTACCTGCTGCCATTCAAAGCTCATGCGATCCCCATAAACATCGAAGCTCTCGACATACTCCCTAGCTGTCTCAAACAAAGAACGGGTTACCTCCATCGCCAAATCGGAGTCCCTTAACTGGAATAATGCGCTCTC